>CAJXFJ010000001.1 GCA_913052515.1 uncultured Flavobacteriales bacterium
CAAGTGATGACCAAGAGAAAAATGCTTTAGAAGTAAATATAGAATCAGCAGAAGAAGTAGCTCGTCAATTGAGATTGAGAGATATGGGTGGAATCATTGTGGTTGATTTTATTGATATGCGCGAAAGTGAGAATCGAGAGAAGCTCTTTGAGAAAATGAGAGAGTTTATGCGTGAGGATCGAGCGAAGCACACCATTTTGCCTCCTTCTAAATTTGGGCTTATTCAAATTACTCGACAAAGGGTAAGACCAGAGATGGAAATTAAAACGGCTGAGAAATGCCCCTGCTGTAATGGGAGTGGAGAATCTCAAGCGACCATACTCTTAGAAGATGAGATTCAAAACAACTTGCGATATATCCTTACTCAGTTGAATCAAAAGAAGGTGAGTTTAGTGGTTCATCCTTTCATAGAAGCTTTCCTTACCAAAGGTTTTTATTCCATACAGCGAAAGTGGTATGTGAAATACAAGAAATGGGTAAATGTTAGAGCTTCAGCAGCCTATCAGTTTCTAGAATATCGATTTTTTGATTCAAACAACGAAGAAATAAAGTTAAAGTAATTAGTGATTTTTAAGTTTTCTTAAGCTTCTATAGTTCCACATGAGTGGGATTATAGAGGCAATAGTTGCTATAGCAGCAATTACAAAAGCCCACGTTACATTCGAGCCTTCACTAAAAAATTGGATTGAAAAAATCGCAATAAAAGCAGAGCGCAGTAAAATGTTTATGCTTTGAAAAACGCTGTTCGTTCTACCAATAATGTGGTTTGGTATATGATTAAATAAGTATGTAATTCGTTGAATTCGAATGCCCGCATTTGTAATGCCGAGTGCTAAAGCGACTATTAATAAGAGATATAGATTTTTGCTGAATGCAAGTAAAAGAAATCCAATAATTGCCAAAAGCATTAGGTTTATGATGGAGTAAACGGTATTCTGTTTTCGGAATACTTTAGCAATAAAAATACCGGCAAGTAAAGCTCCAGTGGCATAGTGTATTTTGGTTAAGGCATAAGCATTACCATTTTCCTCCAAATGATTTACAATGTATAAAGGCCATAATTGATGCATGGCTAGTAAAACGAATATGAAAACAGTATAAGAAGCATTTCCAAAAAGGAATAAAAGCATTCGCTGTCGCAAATAAGATATCCCTTCTTTCAAGCGTTTGGCAATAGGTTCCCTTGATATTTTATTTTCAGTGGTAGGAATGTACTTGATAAAGTAAATCAAGGTAAATGCGAGGAGGTATGTAATGCCGTCAAATAAAAATATTCTTCTAATGGGCCAAGGTGAGATTTGAATTTCCCAACCGAAAAGCTCAATATCAATTCCTTCAATTAGCATAACTGCTGCCGCACCAGAAATGACATTAGTTGATTGACCCATGATTTCAAGGAGAGAATTGGTTTTTCGGTAGTATTTCTTTTCTGTTATTTCTTGTCCGAAGGCGTATAATGTAGGATAATGAACATTGTAATTAAACAAGGTGAAACAGAATACAAAAGCTACTCCAAACATAGGCACCATCCCTTGGGAGTAACCCAAAGCAGATGTTGAAATAAGTACTACTGCGCTAATTGCACAAATGCTTAAGAATATGTTTTTTCTTGGGAAACGGTCGATTAAAGTTCCTGCATATAAGCCCCAAAATAGCGTAGCAAAAGTAGCTACCGAATAGATTATACTAAAGGTAGAAGGTTGATTAATAACTTTTGTAAAATACCAAGGAATTGCCAGCATGCTTATGCCTTGTGCGAAATGAGAGATAGCATTTGCACTTAGAAGTAAATAAAGTGCTTTTTTATTCTTCAATATGCTTGCTTGGAATTACTTTCGTGCAAAGTAACATTCACCTTTTTATGTTTAAATCAAGGAAACAATATAGTTATGAAGAAGTTTTAACAAAGCTAATGGGGTTTTGTGCCTATCAAGAAAGGAGTCCTTTTGAAGTAAAGCAAAAGGCCATAAATTATGGTTTAAACCAAGAAGAAGCTACGCAGATCGTAAACACTTTAATTGAAGATAGTTTTGTTAATGAAGATCGTTTTACTAAAGCTTATATTAGAGGGAAGGTGTCAATAAAAAGGTGGGGCAACTATAAGTTAAGAGAGGGACTTTTATCTAAAGGAATTCCCGAACATATTATGGAAAAGCATTTAAATCAAATACCTGCAGAAACTCACTTTAAAAATGCACAATATTGGTTTAAGCGTAAAGTGGGTGATGGTGATCAAAAGTTAACTCAAGAAGACAAAAGCAAACTTTATCGGTATTTAGCTCAAAAGGGTTTTGAGTCGGACTTAATCAAAAACTTACTTTTTTCAGATTAATTACTTTTCTAAATAGATTCCTTCAATCACTCTAAAGCCCAAAAGACCATCAATCAATTGAATATTTAAATACAAGCTATCTTTTTTATTCACTCGATAACTGGCATTAACTTTTCTCAAGTAAACTTTATCTTGGTAGGCATGATTTTCAAGTTCAAACAAGGTTCCATTGTTTGTTTGTCTACTTTCAACAATTAAGTGCTTCTCGGTGTAAGGAACACTGCCAAAAGTCTCATTCATATAAAAGCTACAAACGGTAAATAGAGGGCCCAAAGCAAGTAAATTAATAAACAAGTATTCATAAAAGCTCATGGTAAGCTTTTTTCGGTAAAATTTTATTGGAATAAAAAATGAGATGCCAATGCTAACAAAAATCAATTTGAATAAACCTAGAATGGAAAGATCTAAATGTGGAAACTCAGAAAAGATGTACAAGTTGCACGCAAACCAAGTAAATGTCATAATAATATGAATGATATCCATATTGTCTTGCTTATCTACTTTTAAACTTGGCTGAACTGAATTGGATGATTCAATTTTGTTCTGCTTTGATAGTTTGCCCATTATCTTTTTGCTAAAGATTTTGAACTAAATAAGCATAAAGGGCAAGCATAGTATCTATATCTTTCTTATGAACCCTTTCATTAGGTTGGTGTACATTACTTTCGGCAGCGCCTATAAAGCACCAATCTATTGGATAAGGTGAGCGTTGTAAGGCATTGCCATCGCTACCACCTGCACTTTCCACTTCTATTTGAAAAGGAATGCCTGATTTTTTTGCCAAATCGACAATTTTGTTGATGTATGTGCGCCTTGGAATACCGGAGTCTCTATTAGATATGGCAACTCCTTTTCCATGCGTAACCCCTTCTGTTACCCAAGTGATATCTGAAATTAAGGCTTGTTTAACTTGATGTTTTTTATACAAATAGCTAGCACAATAACCTACACTTCCTCCACCAACTTCTTCCCAGGCCGAAAATACAATGGCTCCATTTTTTAATGATTTTGCCAATTGCAAGGCAGTCCACATACCTAGTCTATTATCCAGGTAATTACTTTCAATAAAATCTGCTTCTAGTTTAAAATTCGGCTTATAACTTAATGGAGTGCCTGGGTCGACAATACGGTCGGTTTGAAGTACCATATTGATTTTTTGATTTTCTCCATCTTCATCTTCTATTTCATAGTGGAGCTTTCCTTCAACTTTCCCTTTTGAGTCTTCACCAATAAGCAAGGTTCCTTCATCGCCTTTTGGGCCTCCTATTTTAATCAATTGGTTGCTGTAACCAACGGTATAGCCAACATTATCCATGTGCGCATATACTGCAGTTTGTGGATTTCCAAAAACGAGTATGATGCAATCTTGAAAATCTTCACCATGAATTATTTCAGGCTGAATATCCCAATTCTTTTTTTCTTGTTCAATGTAAGACAAAAGAAACTCCTTCATTATGTATTCACATCCTGAAGGAGCTGATATTGAGCAAAGCTGCTCAAGTAAAGAATAATCGTTGTTTTTCATGCTGCGAAGTTACTCAACAGCCACTAAAAACTAGTTATTTAACATAACAGGCATTACAAGCATCAAAATCTCCTCACTGTCATTTTCACGACTTGTAGGAGTTAAAATACCTGCTCTATTTGGAGCAGACATCGCAATGCTAACCTCTTCACTATCTAAATTGCTAAGCATCTCAATTAAGAAGCGCGAATTAAAGCCAATTTCCATATCGTCACCATCAAATTGACAAGTTAAACGTTCACTTGCATCGTTATTAAAGTCTGAGTCTTCTGCGCTAATTTGCAATTCGCTACCAGTCATTTTCAAACGAACTTGATGTGTGGTTTTACTCGAGAAAATGCTAACTCTTTTAATAGAACTCAAAAATGAGGTTCTTTCAATCGTTAGTTTATTTGGATTTTCTTTTGGAATTACTGCTTCGTAATTCGGATATTTTCCATCAATTAGTCGGCAAACAAGTTTGGTGTCGGCAAACGAAAATGAAGCATTTGTTTCGTTGTACTCTACCTCAATTTCACTGTCTACTGAACTTAAAATGTTTTTTAATAAATTCAATGGTTTTTTAGGCATGATGAAGCTACTTGTCTTTCCTGCTTCAGCATCTGTTCTTCTATACTTAACTAATTTGTGTGCATCTGTAGCTACAAAAGTTAAATCTTCTTTTGAAAGTTCAAAAAATACACCAGACATCACAGGCCTCAAATCGTCATTCCCACTTGCAAATATGGTTTTTTCGATAGCATTAAAAAGCAGCTCTCCTGCAACATTTAACTTCGAAGGAGCTTCAACTTCTGGAGTTTTTGGAAACTCACTTCCATCTTGACCGCTCAGTCTATACTTTCCATAATCAGAACTGATTTCAATCTGCTTATCATCTTGATTTATACTGAAAGTTAGTGGTTGATCTGGTAATGATTTTAAAGTATCTAATAACAGTTTAGCTGGAATGGCGATTAATCCATCTTCTTTTGCCTCTACTTTTATTTGAGTCATCATGGTTGTCTCCAAATCTGAAGCGGTTACTTCTATTTTACCTTCTGAAATCTCAAATAAGAAGTGATCAAGAATCGGTAAAGAATTGTTTGAATTTAAAACTCCACTAATATTTTGCAACTGCTTCAACAAGGAAGAGCTAGATACAATAAATTTCATACGACTGCTTTATTTAAATCTGTGTAGCTAACAAATTTAAAGCATTTGATTGTCGAAGCTCATTAGAATTGAAATTTACTTTTCAACAGTTGTTGATTCAGTAAGTTTCTTAAAATCAATTAGTAGGGGGTTGAAATGATAATTTTGCACAATTACATCAAATTCATCACCAAGGTAAGAGCTACGGGCATACATTCGCTCAGGATGAAAATAGACTGTTTCTCCATTTAATGTTGCCCCTTCTGCAACGGGCATAAAGTAAGTTTGGAAGCTATGTCTGCTACCATCTTTCATCATGATTTCAGCAGAATGGCGATATGGAGATTGATAAATTGAGTCAATCGTTTCCTTGGGTGTTTTTTGGTCCCAGTATTCATAGTGAACTTTTTGAAACAACTTTAAATATGGGATTGCCACTTCGGCTGATAATTCTTCTACTTTGTTGTTATCAAGGTCTTTAATCGTAAATTCTGAATCTTTCGTTTGTGTTATTTCAAAGCTTGTTAGGGTATCGTTTGTGTGTATTAATTTCAAACTTTTTATGTCTTTTGCATTTAGTTTTAGAAATAAGTGATCTCTCCACAAGTTTGGGTCAACAATGTATCGAGGTCCTAAAAAACCGCGTTCCATCAACATATGTGTTATGTATGGTTTAGATGATTTTTCTCCTTCTTTTTCTAGTAGCATATAAGTGCCCATTCGGCTCGCCGTAGCATCACCTACATACCAAACTTTAAATGGCTTTTTTTCATTGTTTTTGTAATATTCTACTTTGGTAGATCCAGTGGCTAGTCGTTTAACCACTCCTGCAAAGGTTGTTTTAGAAACAGGTGCTTGTATTTTTATATCATGTGCTGTCTTAAGAATTAAAAAGATGGCGTCTTTTCTAGCGGCATATTTACCATCTACCATCCATTCATCGTAGCCCCTCCGGCTAATTAAAACTTTTTTGCCGTTCGGTTGACTGAGAAATACTTGATCAATAGAGGCGGTATCCTCAATTGCAAAGTCTTTAAAGTCATTGCTGTTTTCAAAATAAGATTCGCCATTTTGATTTTGGTAAATGAATATAGCGACAACAATTAAAACAAGTAAGATTAATGCTCCAACAAGGTTTTTCATAATAGGATTAGGTGTATTTTCTTTTTCGGATGAAATGTATAATTAAACCAATCAATATTATAAAGATTACGGGGATAATGGTATTAATTAGTTGAATTGTGAGTCTGTTTTTAGCTATAAATTGGCTATTTAGCAATCTAATTTTAAAGCTTTTGTTTTTTGAAAGTATTAGGCCTGAATCATCTAACAAATAGCTTAAAGTATTTAGAAAAAAATCTTTGTTTGCATAAAATTGCTTGGTGTACTTATCGTAGCCAAGTGCATAATACTGGTTGTTTTTTTCATTGAAATCATTTCGAATCAATTCTCCATCAGAAATAAAAACCATCTGAGTTTCTGGACTTTTTTCTTTGAACTGAATTTCGCCCGAATTTAAAATATTGGGAGTTAAACGATTTTTAAAAATAGATTCAAAGCTGCCTTCAACTAATACTCCTATAGGAATATTTTTTTGTGAGAATTGTTCTTTAGGCGGATTGTAGCTTAGCATGTTTAAACTTACTCTGCTTGGTAGTTTAAGCTTTTTGGTAAACTCTGATGTTGCCAGTATTACAGACTTTTTTAAGTTGTTACTCCCAACTAAATCTATACTGCTAGCAAATTCAGCTTTAACAACATCCAGATTTTTATTAATGGGGTGATTGTTTTGAGAAACAAGCAAAGGAAAGTATAGCCAAGGGTAAAGTTCTGTTTTTACTTGTGTACCATATTGTCCACTTACAACTGGAATTGGTGCAGCTCTAAGATCTTGAATTAAATCTTGATTAATTCGAACACCATATTCAAAAAGTTGGTCATCTAAGTTTAGGTTTTTGGCCAATGCAAAAGTGGTGTTTCTTTCTCTCAAACTATCCATGCTAGCGGTTGATTGATCAAGCAACCAAATAATTTTCCCGCCATTCATGACATATTGGTCTATGATGAATTTGTCTTTTTCATTAAATGTACTGTCAGGAGAAGCAATAATAATTGCATCAAATTTGTTTACAACAATCGTTTCTGTACTGTCTTTGTTCTTAAAAATTCGCTCTGAAAGTGTTGATAGATTACCATTCAATAAAACCCGCTCTACTTCATAAAACTCTCTCATCGAGCCTACAATGTCGGCAGTTTCAAACTTATTGAGTTCGCCATGCCCTTCTGATATGGCAACTTTCTTTTGTTTCCCTTCTACGGCTTTTTTAATGGCCGCTGCTATTTCGTATTCTAAACTTTCAATGGATTGATTGAGAACAACTTCTGGTGGAGCCCCAAACTGGCTTTTTAAGAGTTGTACGGCAACTGCTTCTCCTTGATAATTGATAATTGCTCCAGGCCAAACTACTTTTTTTGAAATACCATCATCGTCTTTAATTTCTAAATCCGTTGGCCTTAAACCTTGCTCATAAAGGTTTTTGTAAATCCGATCTCTTTCTTTTATTTCAGGGTTTGAAGAAGGGTTAATGAATTCAAAATCAAGTTGTCCATCAGCATAAGCCTGAAACTCATCAAGCATTTCTCTGGTTTCATTTCGCAATCTTTTGAATGAGGCAGGAAAGTCCCCTTCTAAGTAAACTTGCACATAAACTTGGTCTTCTAATTGGTTTAAAAGCGTTTTTGTGGGCTCTGAAATGGAGTAGCGATTTTCAGAGGTCAAGTCAAGTCTAAAAAAGGCATAACTACCTATGAAGTTAAGAATGACAAGTATCCCAATCGAAACAATAAAACCGACAATGTCTTTTCTTTTATTCTTATTCATTACCAATTCCTTGAAGCTAGTTTAAGTTTGGTTAGCATAAAAAATAAACCAATTAACGATAAGAAGTACAAGGCGTCTCTACTGTCAATTACCCCCCGGCTCATGGAGGAATAATGTTCGCTAATTCCTAATTTGATAATGACAAGGTCTAAGCTACCAAAAAGGCCTAAAGAACCTAGAAAATCAAAACCGATGAAACAGAAAAAGCTTAGAAATACTGCAATGATGAATGCAATTACTTGATTGTCAGAAAGGGAAGAGGAAAATAGTCCGATAGCTACAAAGCCTGCGGCTAAAAACAAGAGACCTAAATAAGAGCCCCACATTCCTCCTTGATCAATGTTGCCTTTTGGCGAACCTAAAAAATAAATGCTTGCAAAATAAACTAAGGTTGGTAGCAAGGAAAAAACCACTAAAATTACTCCTGCTAAATACTTTGCAGATATAATGTTTAAATCAGTTAATGGTTTAGTGAGCAGCTGCTCAATCGTTCCTGTTCTATTTTCTTCTGCGAAAAGACGCATGGTAACAGCGGGAATAAGAAACATAAAGACCCATGGTGCAATCGTAAATAATGCTCCTAAAGAGGCATACTCTCCGTCCAAGAGGTTGGTGTCACCTGGAAAAATCCATAAAACAAGCCCCATGATAACTAGAAAAACTACGATAACTATGTAGCCAATCAGTGAACCTAAAAAAGACTGTATTTCTTTCTTCAACAAACTATACATCCCACCTACTAAATCTTGGTCGACAAAAGTAAAAAATAAAGACCACTATAACGTGCGTTTAACATTTCTTGAGAAGACACCATAAAGACTAGTGATGTGGTATTGGCACTGTACTTTATTATCTTTGGGCTCCAAAAATTTTACATATGCAAGTTTTTAAGTTTGGGGGCACTTCGGTTGGTTCTGCTGAAAGAATGAAAAAGGTAGCTCAAATCATAAATGATGGGCAAACCAAAGTAGTTGTGCTTTCAGCCATGTCAGGAACAACAAATAGTTTAGTGGAAATTGCGAATTATCTTTTTCAAAAGAAAAATGAATTAGCAGCTGAACTTATACAAGGCTTAAAAAGCAAGTACAAGCTTACTATTGATGAATTGTATAGAACTGAAACTTTAAAGCATAGAGCAGATGAATTAATTGAAAGTCACTTTGATTTTCTAATGAGTTTTACGCAAGACTCTTTTACAATACATGAAGAAAAGGCGGTTTTAGCTCAAGGGGAGTTATTGTCAACGGCACTTTTTCAGTTTTACTTAGAAGAAAATGGCATAAAGTCGAAACTATTGCCTGCCTTACAATTTATGAGAATTGATAAGGATTTAGAGCCCGATTCTTTTTACATCAAAGAGAATATAAATCGCTTACTTAAAGAGTCGCCAGAAGTAGATTTATTCATCACACAAGGATTTATATGTCGGAATGTTTATGGGGAAATAGACAATCTAAAAAGAGGAGGAAGCGATTATTCTGCATCACTTATTGGAGTTGCTGTTGGGGCCGATGAAGTGCAGATTTGGACAGACATTGATGGAATGCACAATAATGATCCTCGAGTGGTTCAAGAGACAAAACCCATTAAGCATTTATCGTTTGATGAAGCTGCTGAGCTTGCCTATTTTGGAGCTAAAATATTGCACCCGTCTAGTATCATGCCTGCGAAGCAAGCAAATATTCCAGTTCGTTTAAAAAGTACTTTGTCTCCAGAATTAGAAGGAACAATGATTTCATCAGAATCATCAGGAAAAGGCATAAAAGCCATTGCTGCTAAAGATGAAATAACAGTTATTAATATTAAGTCGGGACGCATGCTCCTAGCTTATGGTTTTTTGCGGAAGGTATTTGAAATATTTGAGCTTTATAAAACTTCCATCGACATGATTACAACTTCGGAAGTGGCTGTTTCAGTGACGATTGATGATTGCAAAAACTTGGATTCAATTGTCAAGGATTTAAGAAAATATGGGCAAGTAGAAGTAGAACAAAATCAAGCCATAGTTTGTGTTGTTGGAGATTTTGTGCAAAGTGATAAAGGGATAGCAAACCGTGTTTTAGAGGCCGTGAAAGAAGTTTCGGTGCGAATGATTTCTTATGGTGGAAGTACTCATAATATTTCCCTATTGGTGGATGGTTCAGATAAAGAAAAAACACTTCAGTCATTAAACACCCTTTTCACCTGATGGAATTCTTTAGCGCAAAAGAAATTGCTTCCTTTCAGCAATTAGAAACCCCATTTTATTATTATGATTTGTCTGTTTTGGAGGCTACCTTAAAAGCTTTGAATAAGGCAGTTAAGGGCAAGCCATACCATGTGCATTACGCCATTAAAGCCAATGCAAATGACAAGGTGCTTGAGGTAATCAAAAATCATGGACTTGGAATTGATACCGTAAGTGGCAATGAAATTTTAAAGGCAAAAGAATTAGGATTTGACTCTTCTCAAATTGCTTTTGCTGGAGTTGGTAAAACAGATCAGGAAATTGAAATAGGTTTAAAAAATCAAATTTTTACATTCAATGTAGAGTCAATTCCTGAGCTTTTAGTTTTAAATCAGATAGCCGAAAAGCACAATCAAAAAGCTAATGTTGCCATACGTTTAAACCCGAATGTAAATGCTAAAACACATCACTACATTACCACAGGTTTAGAAGAAAATAAGTTTGGCATCAATTATTGGGAATTGGCTGATTTGTTTGAGACACTAGATGCTTGCCAACATATCCATTTAAGGGGTTTGCATTTTCACATTGGGTCTCAGATTAGAGATTTAGAGGTGTTTAAAAATCTTTGCAATCGAGTAAATCAACTTCAGAAGGAATTTAAAGAAAGAAATATTGACTTAGACCATATCAATGTGGGAGGAGGTTTAGGCGTAAATTATACGAATCCAGATAGTGAATTGGTGCCTGACTTTGAAAAATTCTTTGGCATTTTTGATCAATTTATTGAATTGCTACCAAGACAAGAATTACATTTTGAGCTAGGTCGATCTATTGTGGCACAATGTGCTAGTTTGATTAGCAGAGTTCTGTTTGTAAAAAAGGGAATCAAGACCAATTTTGCCATTTTAGATGCTGGAATGACAGAGCTAATTCGTCCTGCCTTGTATCAGTCATTTCATAAAATTGAAAATTTAAGTTCCGAGAGTCAGAAACTAGCATTTTATGATGTTGTGGGGCCAATCTGTGAGTCTTCAGATTGTTTTGGAAAAAAAGTGGAATTGAACGAAACCCAAAGAGGAGATTTAATTGCCATTCGGACAACGGGAGCCTATGGAGAAGTAATGCGTTCGCAATATAACCTAAGAGATTATTCAAAAGCCTATTATAAAGATGAGATTGTTTAAAGCCTTATTGCTTGCCCTTTTGGTAAGTCCCTTATTTGTTCAAGCACAAATTGAAAAACGACATTATTATGCCGATGAAGGCTTAGTTCCTGTGGAACATAATGTTGATATGACTAAGCTGAAATTGCATTTGTCTTTTGAAATGGAAAAAGGCAAAGTGATTGGAGAGGTTGAAGAACAATTTACGGTTCTTCAAAAAGAAATAGATTCACTCGTGCTAAATGCAGTTCGTTTAAATGTGGAAGAAGTTCAGTTGAATGGAAGCAATATTCGATTCACAAATACAAGCAAAACCTTAGTGTTGCATTTTGAGCCTTCTTTAAAGTGGAATACGGAGCATACGATTCAAATTAAATACCATGCATTTCCCAGAAAAGGACTTTATTTCATCGGTTGGAATGATTCTACCAATCGAAGTAGAAAGCAAATATGGACGCAAGGGCAAGGGATTAATAATAGACATTGGATTCCGATGTTTGATGAAAAAAATGATAAGTTAATCACTGAAGTAATTGTTGATTTTGATGAAGACTATCAAGTATTGTCAAATGGCAAGAAGCTGAAAGAAAAGAAATTAGGAAATGGCCTAAAACAATGGCATTACAAAATTTCAAATCCACATGCCTCTTATTTAATGATGTTGGGGATTGGTAAGTACGACATTGAAAAGCGCAAATCTGCAAGCGGCGTTGAAATGAATTTGTATTACTACCCCGATCAAGCAGAGCAATTAAAGCCCACTTATGAGCATTCCGTTCGGATGTTTGATTATTTTGAAAAGGAAATTGGGGTGCCTTATCCGTGGAGCGTTTACTCACAAATTCCGGTACAAGACTTTATGTATGGTGCAATGGAGAATACTACTGCTACATTGTTTGGAGACTTTTATTTGATAGATCAACGTGGATTTTTAGATCGGAATTATGTGCGTGTAAATGCGCATGAATTTGCACATCAGTGGTTTGGTGATATGATTACCGCTAGGTCAAGCGCTCACCATTGGTTGCAAGAGAGTTTTGCTACCCATTACGACTTGGTTTATCAAGGAGTAGCCTTTGGTGAAGACCATTTTGATTGGACAAGAAGAAATTACAACAATCAGGCGCTAAAAGCCAGTTTGTCAGATTTAAAACCACTTGCTCATAGCTCAGCGGGAACGGTTAGGCATTATCCAAAAGGGGCCTTTGTATTGCAGATGCTTAAGTATGTAGTTGGCAGAGAGCAATTCAACGCAGCTATAAAATATTATTTAGAAAAGCACGCTTATGGAAATGTTGACAGTAAAGATTTGTTAGTGGCATTTCACGAACGTTTAGGCTTATCGTTGAATTGGTTCTGGGAAGATTGGGTTTACAAAGGGGGAGAGCCGCATTATAAAGTTGAATTTAAGGAAGAGGAATCAAAAGGAACTTTTTTAGTTCAACAGGTTCATGAGCAAAATGAATTGGTTGATTTGTTTAAGATGCCCATTCAATTTGAAGTGTATTTTACCGATGGAAGTAGCTTAAGCAAGCAAGTAGTGATTGAAGAGGCATTTCAGCAAGTCAATTTTTCATGGGAGTCTGGTAAAAAGATTGATTACGTGCTTTTTGATCCGAATAATCAAATTTTAAGACAGCTTACTTTTCCAAAGTCGACGGAAATGTTAAAAGCGCAAGCCATGAATGCGAAATACATGCTTGATCGATATGACGCGGTAAAAGAGTTGATTGAGCTAGAGTTTGATGGGAAAGTGGAGTTCTTGAACCAAGTGTATTCAAAAGAAACTTTTCATGCCATAAAAGCAGAAATTCTCAAGTTCATGCTGCCCCAATTAACTAAAGAGTCCATTGAGTTGACTGAGAATGCAATTGCGGATAAGGATGTTGAGGTAAGGAAAGCAGTGCTAAACAGTACGGTTCGAATTCCAAATGAATTAAAAGAAAACTATATTATTTTATTACAAGATCCGTCTTATGAAGTAATTGAGAAAACCCTTTCACTGCTTTGTTTTTATTTTCCAAATGAGGTAGAGCAATTTCTAGAATTAACAAAAGATGAGATTGGTAATCGCTCACATAATATTAGAATTGAATGGTTGAAGCAAGCTTATCTGCATGATGGGAACCAAATTTATTTAGATGAATTGGTGGACTTATCGGGTCCTTCATTTGAGTTTTTAACTCGACTGAATGCGGCAGAATGCCTGCAAAGCTTAAATTATTTAGACGAAACAGCCTTAAAAAATATGTTGGATGCGACTTTTAGCTTTAATAGTAGGTTAGCTTCACCGGTTTCAAATGTGTTAAATCATTTTTTCTTGCAGGATGAGTATAAGAAGATGATTCTCAACTATGTTTCCAATGAAACTTGGAACGATTACGAATTTAAAAAAGTGAGGAAATTCTTAATTCCTTAGTTTACAATAAATTTCGCCGTACTAACTTGCCCTTGATTTTTAATTCGAAAGAAATAAAACCCTTTGGCAGGAGGGGTGAATGCCAATTGATTTTCAGCACTTAAGGTGAGTTGCTTGGTTTTTAAAAGTTTACCGGTAATGTCAAATATTTGTACTTCGGTTAAACGCTTGCTGTTGCTGGTAAAATAAACCTGATTGTCTTTAAAGTATACATTTTGTATACGAATATCTTTTTGTAATTCTTCTTCACCTACAATAAATGAAACACATTGATAGGGATTTTTTATTTCATTTGAAGGATAATCTGCAGTTCCATATAAGTAAACACAAATAGAATATTCGTTCTCAAACTTAAACTGATAATTGCTAATTAAGGTATAGTCGTTTTCTGTACCTACACTAAAATACTGATTGGTTCTCACTTTTAGCGGGTATAGCTCAGTTGTGTCCGTGCTAGAAATTTTTACTTCTATATCTAAAGTATCATCATTGAGTAAGTCGTTGGGCCCTAAATTCTGAACTCTTATAATGATATCTTCCACAGCCCCACTATCTAAATTAACTCTAGGGAAAGGCGATAGTATGGCTTTTACATTTACTTTGTTCGATTGAGCAATAGCACTTGTAGTAAGTATGAGAGATAATACGAGAAATAAATAATTCTTCATCATGTATTAGACAATTTTAATGGTGGTTTCGTCTACTATTACGGTGTCACCCTTTTTAAGTTTTAAGCGTTTTCTATGCTCAACAATGCCATTGCAAACCACTTCTTCATTTTCTACCATTAGTTTTGCAACAGCACCACTTTCTGCAATGCCAAGAACTTTTAATAATTTAATCAGTTCTATATAATCCTGTTCAAGTTCAAACTCCATAATAGTAATGCAAATCTACAGATACATACGTAATTCATGAAGAAGAGTTAACTGATTAAATAGGTTATTAAAAATTTAAAGACAATTCAGCTATTATCCGTTTGAATTAAATTGCTTTTTCAAAGCTCTGAATCTTCTGAAGTTCGAATGTCAAACTATTACTTTTCAAAAGCCGAAAGTTTTATATCGACTTGTATAGTCAACCTCTCAATACCTCTCTGAATCAAAACACTTGGAAATGTATTTTTCTTGTCAGATCGAGTGGTTTTCTTGACCATCTTGATACTATCACATTGTCAGTTCGAGTGTCCCGATTCTATCGGGAATTATCGAGAACAACAATGCGATCACTCGATGTGACAAGAAAACGAACTATCACATTTAAGAAATCGTTCAAAGCTCCGCTTTGATTAATTCGTAATTAACAGATTGGAAATTGGTAATTAAAAAGCACACTATTGCTTGACCACCTTCTTCGTAACCCAAACCTCCCCAACTTTTACTTTCACAAAATAAAGGCCGTTATCGAGTCTTTGCAGGTTTAAAATGTATTGATAGGTGTTTTGTAATTGAACTTGCTTTACTTTTTTACCTACCAAGTCAAAAATTTCAAACTCCTCAATTGGCAATGCACTGCTAAGGGTAATTTGGTTTTCGGTTGGATTAGGATATAGCTTTAGGCTCTCAGCTTTAAGCTTTGGGCTTTCCTCGCCCACCGTCATATCCTTTATCCGCACAATCCCCTGAACCGGAGCTCCATCCCAAGTAAAAAAATTGCCCATGACGTAATAGCCTCCAAAAGCACTCTTTTTAATTTGCCGAACAAATCCCATAGAGTCTGAGGTAATACCGGGCATAGAAGCACTATCAGGCCCGTGAGTATTAAAATACTGAGGTTCAATGTGACCATTTGAGTCTATTTTAGCCAAATTGTGCTTAGAAAAACCTTGATAATTATCAAAAAATCCACCTACAAGATAACCTCCATCTTCTGTTGGACTTATTGCATTAATAAATGAGGTTGAACCTAAGACATTCGGCCCTTGGGTTGGTCCTTGAAAATTAGCAAAGTTGTTGTCTAAACTCCCATCTGGGTTTAGCTTTATTAAGGTAAAGTTCGAGTTTGGCTTGCTCCTTAAATTAAAGTAACCATAAATTCCACCTAGAAAAATTGACCCTGAAGTGTCAATATGCACTACATTATAAGTATTACCTGAAAATGTTCCTAAGGGCGATTGAAAAGTAGTATCCAGGGTACCATCTAAATAAATGCGGCACATCCCATGTATGGGTACCCCATCGTAATGGGTAAACACTGAGGGGGAGCCGTATACCATCATGCGGTTGCTATCATAGGGAACAAAATGCGTGGGTTCTCCTGTAGCGTCTTTTACGAAGCTGCTGTCCCACAAACCTTGTGGAGTCACTTTAACAATGTAACGGTGTGGAAAGGTATCCGGTGGGTTGATGATTTGACAACCATTGGGTAAAAAATCTTTACTTATTAAGTAGGATCCATCATCAAAGAAGTAGGGTACATAAGCCTCAGAACACTTGGCCGTATTGATAAAGTTAGCTGCCCATTGATTAAATGAAGGATGTACTGAACCTGTGGTATCTCTTCTCACATAATAGCCGTTATTAGAAGAGGTAACCAACTCGGAACCTGGTCTTTTAAAAATATGACTGATACCTGTTGAGCTACCTCCATTAAAACTAAAGTTTAAGTTTCTCGACCCATCTCTTAACATGGAGCTAATACCCCCATGCTGTTGTCCCGGATAGGGAATTTTAAAACCTCCAACTATATAAATTGTCCCTGATTGTGGATTTTCCCATAAATCATTAGTTGGGCCTATATCTAGCGTATTGTTTCGAATATTAAAAGCTGGCTGAAATGTAAGATCTAAGGTATAGGGTTGAGCTAAGCTGCTCAACCCTATTACCATTAATCCTAATATAAATGCTATTCTATTCATTTAATGTAACACAATTACTTTTCCACAAATAAAAGCCGGTTCTTGTAAATATAAGCCTTAATACCATTTCGCGCTTAAGTTATTGATATTTAATAATGGTTAATTCAGCTTCTTGGTATTTTTCTAATAACTTCATTGCATGAGTAGGCGTATATTGTTTTCTTTACCTTATGATTAAAAGGCTGATTACTTATTTGCTCGTTTTTTTGGCAGTGGCGCTTAATGGCAATGCTCAAAACTGCAGTTTGCCAAATAAAGCATTTCAATTTGGAGAAAATATAGAATATACCATTTACTACCATTTAGCTGGCATTTGGGTAGGAGCGGGGGAGGTTTATTTTAAAGTAGATTCAAGCCGAATCGGGAAAAAGGATTTTTATCATTTTGATAGTTATGGAGAAACCTTTAAAAAATACGATTGGATTTATAAGGTTAGAGACCACTATGAGGCATATACCAGTGTAAAAGAGTTTGAGTCATTCCGCTTTAAGCGAAAAGTGAATGAAGGAGATACTTATATCCGAGAAGACTATCTGTTTAATCAAAAGGAGAATAGCGTTTATACCTTAAGGCAAATGGGAGAAGATGAAGCCATGAAAAAAGATACGGTTGATTTGCCTAAGTGTAGTTTTGATGTATTGAGTATGATTTATTTGGCGCGAAATATTGATTATTCAAACTATAAAATTGGTGACAAAATTCCCATCCGAATTTTTATTGACAACGAGTCTCACGATACCTATATTCGATATTTAGGAGTAGAAGAATTGAAGGTTAAAGAGTTGGGGAAATACCGTTGCATTAAATTTTCACCCATGTTGATAGAAGGTACTATTTTTAATGCCGGTGAAGATATGACGGTTTGGGTAACTGATGATAAAAATCGAGTTCCTTTATTGATTGAAACACCCATTTTAGTGGGCTCAATAAGAGCTAGAGTAAATACAATGAGAGGATTAAGGCATCCTATTCAATCAAAGTTAGATTAAACTTACAAGGCCATTAAGCCTTCAATCTCATTGGCTTTTTTATACCGTTCAATCACTTTGTCTGCATTCAACATCACTTCTTTTGCACTTACACTCACATAGTTCCCTTTATGAGATTGTTTGATGCTTACATTGGCTTCAGGACCAAATAATGACTCTACTTGTGCTAGCTTTTGATTGTCTGAAGGAATAATAAACTTAAAGAAATAGACTCTTGGCCAATCTCCACTTTCTACTAATTTTTTTCTTAAGTCGGCATATGGGTCTTTATTCATCTTTATTCTCCTTCAATTGGTAAAGTTTGAATGACTTCTTTAAGGCTATTTAAAAGGGCTTTTTTATCACTTTCTTCTTCATCCTCTAAAGCATCTGTAATTTCAAGCAAGCAGTTTTGAATTTCATCTTCGCTAAAGGCACTGTCAAAATTTTCAACTACGGTTAAGGCTTCTAAGCAAGTCATATAGTCTCCCTCAATTGCTTTTTGGACAAATAATTCCAAGTGATCTGAACCATCAATACTTGATTGCCAAAAAGTGGCCACTAAAAAACTATTGTAATAGGCTAGGCTGTTGTCTTCCAATTTTTGAATGAGAATATCTTTTGCGCCTTGGTCTTTTAAATCAAACAAAAATTCTATGATGGCCGATTCAACCGTTGGTTCGTCAGTTTCTTTTAAAGTGTTTAGTAAAGCTTCAAAAGTTTTGCTGTTGCCCTCTTTTCGGTTTCTTTTAATCGCCTCTAAAACGATTTTTTCATCCGATGCTTGGAAATCTTTTAGAATTGATTTTACCTCTTTAGAATCTTCTGCCATGCTTAATTTTTCAGCAAAGTTAAGCAGTATTTGTTCGTTTAAAGTTTAAAAGTTGTTAGGAGTTTAAGGTCAGCCGAGCAAGGTAACTGCCATCCTCTTCTTCGTAAATAATTTGAGTATGCAAGCCACAGTTATTGGCTGCTTGCATTAAAGTATGTTGATTGATATACAGCCATGAATATGGAGCTCCAAAATGGCCATTAAATTCCAATTGGTAGTTAACTTCAACCGCTTGCTCTTCTTGTCCTGTTTTGCTGTTTTGCAGGGAAGAAGAATCCAATAAGATTTGTCCATCATCTTTGCAAAGTGATATGGCATGCGTAAGGTGTTTTTCAAGGTGGATTAGCTTTTCACAAATGCCAATTCCATTCATAAGGAAAAGCAGGGTGTCAAACTTTTCATCTGCATTGAAATTTAAGAAAGAAGCAGTTTTTGCTTGGGTTAATCCTCTAGCCTTCATGACAGAAACAGCCTCATCGGAAACATCAATAGGAGTAACTTCAAAACCCTCGTTTTGTAAAATAAGGCTATGAGAGCCTGCGCCAGCACCTACATCTAAAATTTTTCCTTGGCAAAGGTCTAAGGCGAAGCTCTCTAATGGCGGAAGCTCATCTTCATCTCTAAAAAATACAGAAACTGGCATTTTGCTTATGCTTCCGTCTTCTTGGTGAATGCTTAGCTGTGTTTCTGTGGCTCCTTTAAAGTAGTCTCTTAGCGCTAAACCAAATGGTTTCCAAGAAGGGATTTGCGAACTCAATGATTTTCTCTTTTTCCAAAAATATCACTACCAATTCGAACCATATTTGAGCCCGAATCCATGGCAATCTTAAAATCACCACTCATGCCCATGCTTAAAATTTTAAAGTCAGTGTTGCCTTTAAAATAATTCTCTTTGGTTTGATCAAAAATGGTTTTTAGCGTATCAAACTCACTTTTTACTTTCTTTTTGTCATTTGTAAAAGTGGCCATGCCCATCATGCCAACAATTTTTATGTTTTCTAGCTCTTTCAGACTTGGGCTTGCTAAAAAGTTTTCTAGTTTTTGTCTTGTTAAACCAAACTTGCTTTCTTCTTCTGCAATATGCATTTGCAAAAGCACTCGAATCGTTCGATTGTTTTGTTTAGCTCTTTTATTCACCTCTTCTAAGGTGCTGAGTTTGTCAATTGAGTGAATTAAAGAAACATAAGGGGCAATGTATTTTACCTTGTTCGATTGCAGATGCCCAATCATGTGCCATTCAATATCTTTGGGCAGAGTTTCCGCTTTTTGTTGTAATTCTTGTGGTCTGTTTTCACCAAAAATTCGTTGTCCGGCTTGGTAAGCTTCTTCTATAGCCTCCACAGGTTTAGTCTTAGAAACAGCTACAAGCTCAACCCCTTTTTCTAATTGATTTTTAATGCGGTTTAAATTGTCAGCAATGCTCATCTTATTCGTCATTTTTACTAGTAGAATAAACCGTTAATCCGCTTCTAA
>CAJXFJ010000002.1 GCA_913052515.1 uncultured Flavobacteriales bacterium
AAATCTTTTTATAAACTGAAATTAAAAGTTCGTCATAAGATTGTAGCTGATGGACTAGATGATGGCACTTTTGATGTAACCAATGTGGGTAGGCATTTATCCGCAAAAGAGTTTAATGAAGCCTTGAATGATCCAAACTCCATTGTGATTGATATGCGGAATCACTATGAAAGTGAAGTGGGGCATTTTGAAAATGCGATTTGCCCAGATGCCGATACATTTAGAGACGAATTGCCGCAAGTAGAGGAGATTTTAAAAGGGAAAGAAGATAAAAAAGTGCTGTTGTACTGTACGGGTGGAATTCGTTGTGAAAAAGCTTCAGCATACCTAAAACATAAGGGATTTCAAGATGTGAATCAACTGCATGGAGGAATCATAGATTATTACCGTCAGATTAAAGATGAAAATCTTGAGAATCGATTCAAAGGGAAAAACTTTGTTTTTGATGAGCGCTTGGGCGAACGAATTTCGACAGAGATAATTAGTGAATGTCATCAATGTGGAAAGCCTTGCGATACACATACCAATTGCAAAAATGACGATTGTCATTTGCTGTTTATTCAATGTGACGAATGCGCTGAAAAAATGAATGGCTGCTGCACACCAGAATGCAAAGACATTGCAGCCTTGCCTGAAGAAGAACAAAGAAAATTGCGAAAAACAAATAAAAATAAGGCTAAGCGAAATGTGTATAAAAGTCGATTGAGACCCGACCTTAAGCAGATTTTAGCAGACAAGAAATAATGCCTAATTTCAAACAACCAAAAAATGAAATATGCCTTTTTATAGAAAATTAGGAAAGATACCACATAAGCGCCACACGACTTTTAAAAAGGAAGATGGCTCTTTGCATTATGAGCAACTTTTTGGAACGGTTGGCTTTGATGGAATGTCCTCTTTAATGTATCATTTACATCGTCCAACCATGGTGGTGGAGCATTTAGGATCTAAAAATGTGATGCCCAAAATTGCCGTTGAAAAGAATTTTAAATCAAGGAGATTAATTGGGTTTGATGTAAAACCACAAGACGATTATTTAGAAAGCCGAGAGGCGATGCTGTGTAATAATGATTTAATTGTTGCTTTAGCGGCCCCTAAAAAATCGACTAAAGATTATTTTTATAAAAACACCGACTCTGATGAGGTTATATTTATCCATAAAGGGAGTGGAAAGCTTCGAACTTTTTTGGGAAATATTGACTTCAAAT
This sequence comes from uncultured Flavobacteriales bacterium, assembly GCA_913052515.1. The sequence continues at coordinate 1,209 of CAJXFJ010000002.1, forward strand.
ATGGAGACTACCTCGTTATTCCAAGAGGAATGATTTATAAAATGGACTTTGATTCAGAAGATAATCGCCATTTTGTGGTAGAGTCTGCTAGTCCGATTTATACACCTAAGCGTTACCGAAATTGGTTTGGGCAATTGTTGGAGCACTCTCCTTATTGCGAAAGAGATTTTAGGACTCCGCAAGAGTTGGAAACACATGATGAGAAAGGCGAATTCTTAATTAAAATCAAAAAAGAAGGGGTTATTCATGATTATGTCTATGCCTCTCACCCTTTTGATGTTGTAGGTTGGGATGGCTTTAATTATCCGTATGCTTTCTCCATTCATGATTTTGAACCAATAACCGGTCGAGTACATCAACCACCACCTGTACATCAAACATTTGAGGCTGCTGGTTTTGTCATATGCTCATTTGTACCTCGTTTATACGATTACCATCCGGAGTCTATTCCAGCTCCCTACAATCATTCAAACATTGATTCGGATGAGGTTTTGTATTACGTAGATGGAGACTTTATGAGTAGAAATGATATTGCGCAAGGTCAGATTACCTTGCATCAGGCAGGAATTCCACATGGGCCGCACCCAGGAGCTTATGAGCGAAGTGTAGGGCAAAAAGAAACGGAAGAATTAGCGGTAATGGTGGATACATTTAAACCGCTTAAAGTAACAGAGAATGCATTAAAAATTGATGACGGGAAGTATTATAAGAGTTGGATTGAGGATAGCTAGATTAGAGAGTAAAGAAAAGAGAAAATAGATATTTAAGTGTCACAGAGATTAAGACATAATTATAAGAACTTAAAAATTTGGAAAGTTGGTATAGAGATTGGAAATCAAATTTTTGATTTGAGTTCAAATTTTCCACCTGAAGAGAAATACAGCTTAACATCACAAATTAATCGCTCTGCTATTTCTATTCCAAGCAATATTGCAGAAGGCTCTTCTAGAACAGATAAATCATTCTCTCGCATTATTGATATTTCATTGGGCTCATCCTTTGAATTAGGGACACAACTTATATTAGCAGAAAAAAGAAAATTTATAACAGAAAAAGAACTAAACCAAATTGAAGAGAAATTAGAAGAGTTTCAGAAAATGAGCATGGTCTTTCAGAATAGACTTTAGCTCTCTATTCTATACTCTCTTCTCTATAATCTTAAAGCTATGAAGGAAATTAAATCAGTAGACTACGGACTAGAAAAAATATTTGAAGGAGCGCAAGATTTCTTGCCGCTTTTAGGAACAGATTATGTGGAATTATATGTTGGAAATGCAAAGCAAGCCGCACATTTTTATAAAACGGCTTTTGGATTTCAATCCTTTGCCTATAGTGGCTTAGAAACTGGTAATAAAGACACTGTTTCTTATGTACTTAAGCAAGATAAAATCCGCTTAATGCTTACTTCGCCTTTAAGTTCAAAAAGCCCAATAAACGAGCATATAGTTAAGCATGGCGACGGCGTTAAAATTGTGGCACTTTGGGTAGACGATGCAAGAAAGTCATGGGAGGAAACAACCAAACGTGGAGCAAAATCTTATTTAGAACCAACAGTTTTAGAAGATGAGAACGGTGAAATTGTTAAAGCAGGTATCTACACTTATGGCGAAACCGTTCACATGTTTGTAGAGCGTAAAAATTACAAAGGTGATTTTATGCCTGGCTTTAGAAAATGGGAATCCGATTACAAACCTGAGTCAGTTGGTTTGAAGTTTATCGATCACATGGTAGGAAATGTAGGTTGGAATGAAATGAATACCTGGGTAAAATGGTATGAGGATGTGATGGGCTTTGTTAACTTCTTGTCTTTCGATGACAAACAAATTCATACTGAATATTCAGCTTTGATGAGTAAGGTAATGAGTAATGGAAACGGAAGAATTAAGTTTCCAATCAATGAACCTGCTGAAGGAAAGAAAAGATCTCAAATTGAAGAATATTTAGATTTTTATGAAGGTCCAGGAGTACAACACATCGCTGTGGCAACAGATAATATCATTGACACAGTTAGCAAATTGCGTTCAAGAGGTGTTGAGTTTTTGTCAACTCCGCCAGAAACATATTATGAGCAAGTGCCTTTAAGATTGGAAGAGCATGATCATGAATTGAGAGAAGATTTAGAAGTGCTGAAAGGATTAGGGATTATGGTAGATGCTGATGATGAGGGTTATTTATTGCAAATTTTTACCAAACCAGTTCAAGATAGGCCAACCTTATTTTTTGAGATTATTCAACGAATGGGTGCTAGGGGATTTGGTGCAGGAAATTTTAAAGCCTTGTTTGAATCTATTGAGAGGGAGCAAGAACTTAGAGGAACATTGTAATTTACATATACTAAGGGTCGCTTTTAGCGGCCCTTTCATTTTTTGAATTTGAAAGTATTTGATTTAGAAAAAATAAATCTTGTTTTTAGAGAAGATAAGATTGTTGAGATTCGAGTGAAGGATTATAATGTCATTACCATTGATGATGCAAAAGAACAATACGAACTCATAGAAGAGCATATGCCCAATCAAAAAGTGTGCATGCTTATTGTACCTGGTATTCATACCACTATTTCCACAAACATCATCAGCTTTGTAAATAGCAAAAAGTGTATCCAAAAATCAAAAGCCGAAGCTGTAGTGCTGAATAATTTAGCCAACCGGATTACTTATAACTTCTTGAGTAAGTTCTCTAGTAGAAAGATGAAAGGTTTTGATTGTGAGGAAAAGGCATTGGAGTGGCTTAAGCAAGAGCAAGTTTTTGTATAAATCTTGCTTTAATTCTATCTATTAAGACAATATTGAATTAACAAGGAATTAAGCTGTTGAATCTTTATATGTCAGTATTTTAACGGACTCATTTAAGATGATTACCCTATTTCTAGCTGATTTTCAGTCATATATTTTTGTCTGAAAATTAAAAAGATGAAAAAAGTACTATTCGCTATTTGTGCAATAATTTCAATTTCAATAACAGCACAACCAAGTTTTCTAGGAATGAATAATAGCTTAGCTAAACATTGGAATGGCAACATTTTTAGTGTGGATGTTGCAAGCAATTCTATGCAAACGGAGTATGATTTTTTCATGTTTGAAGGAAGTAGTTATAAAGGAACACTGATTGAATTTAATAACAAACTGTATGGTGTGACCTCTCAAGGGAATGGACATTTTACTGGAGTAATTTATTCTTATGATTTATCAACTGGTAAATACGAACAACATTACCAATTTAACAATGCGACAGATGGTAGTGGTCCGCGAGCAGGTATGATATTAGTCAACAATAAACTTTATGGCACAACGTATGGAGGTGGAGTAAATCTTGATGGTGTAATATTTGAATTTGACCCTGCAACAAATCAGTACACCAAGCTACATGATTTTGATAATACAAATGGAAAAGGACCATTGGGTGCTTTACTACATGCTAACAATGGATTGCTTTATGGTATGACACAATATGGAGGGTCTAACTCAGATGGAGTAGTTTTTAGTTATAATCTTTCAACTTCTACTTTTACTAAACTTCAAGATTTAGCTGCTTCAACTACAGGAGAGAGACCTTCTGGAGCATTAATGCAGGCTTCAAATGGATTGCTTTATGGTCTTACAGAATTTGGTGGTTCAAATTCACGAGGTACCATGTTCACTTTTAATACCAATACAAACAGTTTTTCAGTCATACATAATTTTATAGCTGGACAACCCGATAATCCTGAAGGGACGCTTTTCGAAGCTTCGAATGGCAAATTATATGGTATAGCCGGTGGGGAAATTTTTGAATGGAACATTACAACTTCTACTTTTACAAAGAAAGTGGCATCTGGTAGCAATTTAAGTCTATATGGAGACTTTATAGAGCCAACCACAGGAATGTTATATGCTTTAGGCCAAAACCAAAGAATTATCAGATATGATTTAGCTATGGACACACTTGGTCTGGCCGCCAATCCAAACTACACATCTATTAATAACAACTACGGTAGCAATACGGCAACACATGGAAGATTATCAACTGGCTCCTTAATAAAAGCTTCGAACAATAATTTATATGGGGTTTCTTACGATGGAGGAATTGCTGGAGATGGTGTTTTCTTTGAATATGATATGACACTTGATAGCATGTCAACTAAATTTCACTTCGGTGAAAGAGAGGCAAGCATGGCAAACGGTACTTTAGTTAGAGCAAGTAATGGAAAGTACTATGGGTGTAGCCGTGAAGGAGGGAATGATAACGAAGGTGTCTTTTTCGAATTTGATGAATCTACGAGAACTTATAGAACAGTCTACCATTTTCATGATTCGATAGGTGCTGTTAAGCCGGTTAACCTGCTTGAAGAAAATGGGGTGATTTATGGCTTAGGCAGTGGAACCTTTGGAAACTTGAGTGGAAATCGATTTGTCATTTTTAAATATAATGTGGCACAAGATGCTGTTAGTTTTAGTGCAAAGACCTTGGGTAATTTAGCTTATCAAGGACCTGCTAGCCAAGGGTTTATAAAGGCCACTAATGGTCATCTTTATGCTCTAACAAGTTCTAGTATTATACATTATGAATTAGCAACTGATTCAATAATTATTGATCATACTTTTTCAGGAATCAGTGATGTTAGAGATTGTAGAGGTAGACTAATGCAAGCTTCAAACGGATTGCTATATGGAACTAGCCGGTCTGGTGGTGTTTATAGAGATGGTACATTTTTTAGCTACGACATAGTTGCCGATACAGCACACATTGAACAAAGCTTGTATCCAGGTATTGGTGAAGCGTCTACTAGTACACCTGTTCAGGCTGGAAATGGTAAAATTTACTTTACAGCCTACGAAGGAGGTAACTACTCTGATGGAACTATGTTAGAGCATGATCCAATTAGCAGAACTACCGTAAGAAAGCAGAATTTCAGAACATCTAACAATGGGAGATGGCCTTCAGGACATTTGACATTAGCATCTGATGGAAATATTTATGGTATTGTCACTGATGGGGGATCTGCAGGTCATGATGGCGCGATTTATAAGTATCAACCAGGTACTACATCCATTACAACTGTTGTAACCTATTCAGGTATTGAAGGAGATCCCTTTGTGAATAACGGATTGATAGAATATACGAGAACATTCACAACCTTAGAAGACAAAAAAATCGAAGAAAATTTATTTTCAATGTTCCCAAATCCTTCTAGTTCAGCGCTAAATATAATTTCTGAAAGTGGAATAAAAACCGTACACATATTGAATTTATTAGGACAAACCGTATTTGAAAGTGAATACAACCAAAACCAAGTTAGGATTAACCTTGAGTCTATTCCAAATGGAAACTATGTGGTAGTTGTAAATAGAACAAGAGCACAGAAATTAATTATTCAGCACTAAGACAATCTTCTATTCATTCTTCAATAAAAAGTCGAGTAAACACTCGACTTTTTTTGATTGCTAACTTTGTATTTATTGAAATCTCTAATAAGAATAAAGTCAATGTATAGTAGCTGACTATTATACTTGGACTAGGTTTCTTCTGACTTAATCACCTTTTTAGAATAGTAAATTATTTTCATAGCAAATGCTTTACTATTCTTGTAATAGAAATTATGGTTATTCGAGTTTTAAAGAGTTTCTTCATTGTATTTGTTTGCTTTTCACTGAATGCAAGTGGCTTTGTTTCTGAAGAGTCTAATCAACCTTCTAGAAATTCCCATCAGGAATATAGTAGTTCTTCAAATTATAGCATTCAACATTGGACAAGCCGAGAGGGCTTACCTCAAAACTCTATTAATACGATAATTCAAGCTAAAGATGGTTACTTATGGATTGGAACCTTTGGGGGTGTATGTCGCTTTGACGGACTTACTTTCGAGAAAATAGAGCATCCTAAACTGGCTTACGAAAGAGTCATTACTTTGTTTGAGTCTTATGATAGTGCCATTTGGTTAGGTACAGAAAACAACGGACTTTTTCGATATAAAAAAGGTAAAGTGAAACATTTTACCGTGAATAACGGATTGCCTGGAAATGGCGTGAATAGCATATTTCAATTTGAGAAAGATAAAATAGGAGTGCTCATTCATGATAAAGGTATTTGCATTTTAAATGACGATAGCATTTATTTTAATCCTAATAATGTTTTTCCCAACAAAGTGCTTCTTGAGCAAGCCATAGTTGATGAAAAAAACCAAATTTGGATGGCTACCTCAGAAGGGGTTTTTATGCTAAAGAGACCAGATACTCTTCTGCAAAAAGTAATAGGTAGTGAATTTCCTATTCAAGGGAAAGCTTTGAATTTAACTCAACAAGGTTCACTTTTATATGCAAATAGAAAGGCAGTTTTTATTATCAATAGAGAAGAATTAGCAATTCAAGACACACTAAGTATTGTTAATAAAGAGCTTTCTTCCAAACAACTAATAGCTGACGATGAGGAAGTGTGGTTTGGGACGCATAACAGTGGTGTATTTCGTTTGGCGAAAAAGGAATTGAAGCAATGGGATAAAGGGATGGGTTTGGAGAATGGAAGTGTTAGTGCTCTATTTAAAGATAGGTCGGATAATATATGGGTGGGTATAAATGGAGGAGGGTTATTGAAATTTTCTCAGAACCTAGTTGAGTCTTTAAGTGATAGTTCTCAACTGAGTTCAAAATCCATTTTACCGATTTATGAATACAAAAAGAACCAATTATTAATAGCAACTAATGGAGGAGGGGTTTATCATTATAATGCAACTAATCGAGAAATAAAAAAGCTTCCAGACTCTTTAGGAGTACTTTCGGGTGTTTGGTCAATTGCCGGAAATGAAAAAGAGCTTTGGTTTGGCACCTTTGGAGAAGGTCTTTTTTATTGGAATTTTTCACAGAATAAGCCTGTTGAGCAAATATTTAATTGGCCTGCGAAAAGCGACTTGGTCAATGCAATGTTTTATGACCCTGTTGATAGTTGCTTATTAATTGGAAATGACCAAGGAGGACTTTTTAAATTCAAAAACAATATCTGGCAGACCTTAATTTCAGAGGATTTAAAAAAAGCCAGGATTTCACAAATAGTTGTGCATCAAGATAAAATTTATTTATCGACTCAAGGAGATGGGGTTATTATTTATGAAACAAATACGGACAAAAGCTATGCCCTAAAAGGAATAAAGGAGCTTGAAAATAGTTCGATTAGATGCATGTTTTTTGATACTGCTGATAATCTGTGGATTGGCACATACGGTAAAGGATTAATACTCAAAAGAGGATATCATTTTTATACCATAGATAAAGAGAAAGGACTTTTTGATAACCTGATTTCGAGTATCAATGAGGACTCGCAAGGTAATTTATGGATGAGTTGTAATCGAGGGGTTTTTAAAGCTAAGAAACAAGACCTAATTGATGTGGCAACGGGAGCTATTGAGCTTGTAAAGTGTAAGGTATACAATAGCTCTCATGGTATGAGTAATACAGAAACCAATGGAGGGTTTCAGCCTTCTAGTTGTCAGCTTGAAGATGGTAGCCTGTTTTACCCGACCATGAAGGGTGTTTCTAGATTTAATCCCAAGAAGAAATTTAAAGCCGAAAAGATTGAGTCCATACTCATCAATTCAATTAAGCTAAAAGACTCTACTTTTATTCCTCAAGACGAAAATAGAATTGCTCCTCAATATCGAGATATTAGTTTCATCTACACTGCTCCTTCTTTTACTGCACCAGAACTTATTCGCTTTAAATATAAACTAGAGGGCTATGACGAAGAATGGCAAAACAATGGTTTTTTAAGAATAATCAATTATACCAATTTAGACCCAGGGAGCTATGTTTTAAAAATTAAAGCAATTGACAGTCAGGGTATAGAAAGTGATAAGATTGCCGAAACCCGCTTTTACTTGGTCCCAAATTGGCATGAAATAATTTGGGTAAGGGCTTTAATCTTACTTTCCTTGCTCTACTTAGGTTATAGAATTATGAAGTTTTTTCAGTTTAGGAAGCTTCAAAGAGAGGTTAATGAGCAGAAAATTAAGCTTGCGGAGCTAAAGATTGGTGGCCTAAATAAAGAGATAACAAAAAATAAAAGAGAATTAACTACCTATACGCTTGAGGTTATCGAAAAAAATAATTTGTTGAGAGAGATTAAGGAAAACCTCAAAAAGGTAGATAGTAATCAAGATACGGCTAACCTTGAGCGAATGGTCAAATTTGGCTTAAATGAAAAGCAAGACTGGGTAGAATTTAAAAAACGTTTTACGAATGTGGATGATGAATTTATTCAAAAACTTCGTGCAAAACATCCCCAATTAACCAAAGGGCAAATTCGATTAGCATCACTTATAAAACTAGGTTTTAGCTCAAAACAAATTGCTGAATTCTTAAATATAACTCCTCCATCTGTAGATGTTGCGAGAAGCAAATTGCGTAAAATATTGAATTTAACAACAAAGGATAGCTTGTATGACTACCTTGTAAGTATTTGAAAAACAAAATAATATAAAAAGGGTTAAGACGAAGTTAAGATGCCTTTTTTTCTGTTTTTGAGTTGGTCAATCCTTTCTCACTATACTTTTATGGCCATGAAATTTTAATGCTTCATTGAGCCATGAAAAAAAATCTACTGCTTCTTGTTTTAATTTTTGTCTTTTTTGCAAATGGCTTTGCCCAATACGATTATGGTATTGGTATGCGTTTCCAACACAGACCTTATGGCTGCCCTTCGAACGACATTAATACATATGTAGGTGTTTCTTCTGGCAATTTTACAGTTACTCCTAACAAAGCCGATGGATCTGTAGAAATTTCTTTTCTGCAAGCCAATACAGGCTTATATATGCTAAACGTTAACTTGAAAATTGACGGTCAAATTCGTTTTGCCTATCACGACCATGATGCTGCTAGACATCCTACCATCACACGACTGGACGTAAGAGCAGATAATTCCGTAAATCCGCCTGTTTCTTTAATGCCTGCGGCTACAGGTGGAAATTGGCCAAGTGGTTCTGGAAGTGCAGGGAGTAAAACCAATAGTCAGTATGGTACAGACTATAACTATCAGTTTTGGGAAAGTACAAATGGCACAATAACGCTTCGCCATGTGAAGTTTACTAATTTACCAAATAGCTTCTTTTCGTCAGGTCATACTTTTGAAATTGCTGGTCAAATGAGACTAGGTAACAACAATAACTGTTGGAGAACTTCCAATAGAAATGAGGTGAATCGAACAACAACTACTTTGTATCCAAGTAGCTTCAAAACAGAAATATCACCTACCAATGTTCAAATCACCAATCGTACATGTTCATCTGCTGAAATTAGTTGGGGTAAAAGTGGTTCAGCAGCAGATGCAAATATAGAATGGGAAGTTTTTTATAATGGTACAAGTTCTGGTCGTTTATCTGGTTCAACAAGCTCTTATACGATTCCAAATCTAGGAACAGGAAATACTTCTGCCTTTGTGCGAGCCTATTATGGTTTACCAGGAAGGGGAACCTATTATCGAACAGGGCTGGATAAATCGATTACGCTTAGCCCAAGTGGTTTTAGTGGAAACTTTAATAACTTCCGTTCAACGGGAAATTGCGATGGCTCTATCAATCTAAACTGGGACTTTGATAATAATGAAGCAACAAGTTTTGAAATTCAAAGAGATGTAAACCCAAATTTTTCCGCTCCTTCTAGTTTAACATCTAATGGAAACAGTACCGTAGACCAAGGTACACAAAGTGGCCAGCAATATTATTATCGTTTGCGGGCGGTTCGAACTTGCCCTACGAAAACTTCCAATGTGGTGAGAACTTCTTATTCAAACACCTTGCAAGCAGAAGGTGGTGGAAATCCAACTGCTCCAACTCAAGTGCTTGTAGATGACGCCTTGACGAATTCTTCTGCGAGAGAAATTACCTTACGTTGGAAGGACAATTCAGGAACAGAAGACGGTTATCGAATAGTTCGTTCTTCTTCTTCGGGAACAGTTCAAATTGATGTATCTGCAAACGATACAGTTTATGTTGATAATGGACTTCAAACCTGTGAATTGTACACCTATCGAGTAAAAGCTTTTAATGCCTGTGCGACCAATGGGGTGCAATCCATAAGCAGTGATACGGTAAGTTTGTCGCCAGATGTTTCAACTACCTTTTCCGCATTACCGAACGAACGAATTACTGCCACAGATGGAGATTTTGGTGATCGAATTGATTTAAAGTGGAATACCCAAAACAGACAAAATGAAAGTTGGGACATTACAAGAACCAATGTATTGGATACAACGGATAAAACCGTAATTGCAAGTTTGCCTGCTGGAACCAAGTTTTACTCAGACAATACAGCCGCAGCCAATACACTTTATCGTTATGATATTCAAGGTATTTCTGATTGTGCCGGTCAAACCGTTTTATCAAACACCTCTAGCGATCAAGGTTTTCGCTTGGCTTATGGAACCGTAAATGGACAAGTAACTTACGGGGGTGGAACCGCAGTTGAAGGCGTTAAAGTTTTAGCCAGTTCTGTGAATGGAGCAAGTGGCAAGTCGGCATATTTCAATGGAACAAACTCTTATGCATCGGTGAAAGATGTGACGCAGTTTCATTCCACTGCTTTTACTTTAACAGCTTTTATCCGCTTAAACTACAACAAAAATGGGAGACAAGTATTAGCTTCAAAATATGACGTCAGTCAAAATGGATGGATGGTCTTTTTTGAAAATGGAGATTTAAAAGTTGCACTTAACGGTACTGAAAGAACTTTAACGACACCAACGTCTAAATCCTATGCTACATGGGCTAACCTTGCAGTTGTGGTTAATGGAACTACTGTAACCAGCTATTGGAATGGAGATTCTACAGATACACAAACCTTTCCAGCTTCTGCAACCTTTAATAACGATGATATACTGATTGGAAAAGAATCAAGTGGCAACTACTTTGAAGGTTTTATCGATGAAATGCGATTTTATAAAAATGCACTGAGTAAAACCCAAATCAAAAGAACGTATGATGTATTTATCAATCCTTCATCGACTAATTTGGTAGGTTATTGGAGGTTTGATGAAGGAGTTGGAAGTACAGCCTACGATTATTCAAAAGTAGCTTTAATCCCCAATCGAAATCATGCAACATTAAATGGCACGGTAGTATTTAGTGATACCATTCCAAGTCAAAATCAATTGACAGCTGGGGCTTATACCAATGTAAGCGGAAGTTATTTTATTCCTTTTATTCCTTTTCAAGGCACGGGAGACAATTTTACCCTTACACCCACTTTTGGAGTACACACTTTCACTCCAGCCAATACAACCATTTTTATTGGCGGAACCAATCCCAATTTTTCGGGAATTGATTTCATTGATAATTCTTCTTTTACCGTTCAGGGTTCGGTTGTTTTTAAAGGAACTCCTTGTGCAGTAGAAGATGTATTTGTTTTAGTGGATGGCTCTGTGGCAACAAAAGCAAATCAACCCATTTCCACAAATGATTCTGGCTTGTTTAGTGTTGAGGTTCCCATTGGAGAGCATTTTATTTCTTTGCAAAAGAATGGACATACCTTTGAAATTGGCCGTTTCCCACAAAGCGGGGTTTTTGATTTTCAAGATAATGTTGTTATCCCTCAACCTTTTGTTGATTCTACGCTAAGAATTGTTCGAGGAAGAGTTGCCGGTGGAGAAATTCAAGCAAATTTGCCTGTAGGTCTTGGTAGAGGCAAAAACAACATCGGTTCAGCTTCTATCATTTTTAATGCTACCCAGCGGACCTGTTTTCAAGATACGGTTAGAACTGATTCTCTAACTGGAGAATATGTGATCAAATTGCCACCACTCAATTATGAAGTGCCATCTTTTGTAGTGAATTCAAGTAATTTCAGATTTGGAAACAATACGCAACCAAACGCCAATCTTAACCTAGTCAATAATATTCCCTTGCAAACTGTGCGAGATTCTATTTACGATTCATTGGCACAAGTATGGAGGGTTGATACAAGTACTTTTCATGTAAAACGGAACTTTATCCGTTACAATACTCCCAACTTAGATGTGTTTGCGGAGGATAGTAGTCGTTTTTATGGACAGCAGCAAATTATACTCGATTTAATTGGAGGTAGAGATACGATTGATGCGCTAGGACTCTTAAACATTGGCGGTTACACCATCCCTACTTTTACCGATGGAAGAAGAGCTGGATTTAAAATTACTGCCTTTGAAGAATATGAAAACCGTGACAATCCATCCTCAATTGTGATCGATCGAATTCCCATTTCAAGGGGAACCATTTCTATTAAAAATGAATTTGCTCAAACTTTAAACAACAGCTTTGTTGTTTCTCCAACAGATACCAACCGTTTTAACGGAGTTTACGACTATCAATTTACGGTAGGCCCAGCCAATGCAACTGAAAACTTATTGGATACCAATTTAAGTTTTACGCAAAGTTTAGAAGTAGAGTTGGTTACAAATAATGGAACGGTTCAATGGTTGCCAAATCCTAATAATTCACCTTTAGTTGCTCGTGTGTTAGGTGCAGTTCCTTTGGGTGGAACTTTTGCCACTTTAGGCCCTCAAGTGGTGACTATGGTTTTGCGAGATCCACCCGGTTCAGAGAGTTTTGCCACTTGGGAACAAGGCGTTTCTCAAACCAATTCAGTTTCTTTTAATGTTACTGCTGGGGCTGCTGCTTTTACTGAAAACAGCATTAAAGCAGGTACGGCTTTTTCTTTGTCTGATCCAATCGGAGTGATTTCCATTGATTCAGAAGTGAGTGCAACAGCACGAACTGGAGTGAGTGTAGAAAGTTCCATTGGTGCAGGTGGGGAATTTATAGAATCAACAACTTTAAACACCTCCGTTTCTACTGGTAATGGAATTGAGTTTGTGGGCGCTGATGCCGATATTTTTATTGGCCGCTCCATGAACATGGACTTTGGCCTTTCAAATTTAATTACCCTCGTTGATGAGGCTCAATGTGGAAATCCAAATGTGAGTTGTGTAGGAAGTGCTTTTCAAGTTTCTCCTACAAAAAGGCTAAAGTTTGCTCGAAAAAAATCCATGTACGTAGTGCCCGGAGGATATGGAACAGAGTTTTTTTATACCCAAAGAAGCATCGAAGAATTCGTTATTCCCAACCTAGAATTGTTGCGTAACAATTATTTAGATTCTGCAGTAAAGGCCAACGGACAGCCTCTCTATACCAAGTACATTACTTCTGGTCCTGATTATGGAAAAAGCAATGATGACCCAACTTTAACGGCAGCCGGAAGTACTGCTCCTGCCCAGTTTAGAAGCCTTACACCAGACCATGAATTAAATACGGCTGAAGACAGTGCGGGTTTAAGTTATCAATTTCATGGTTATGAGGTAACCACACGAACGTATAATGTCAGAGAAGTACAGTTTGGTAGGAATTCTATTACCGGTCAGCTTGAGGTAGGTTATGTTACGGTTCCGAAAACGGAAACGATTATTGAAGGGGTTGATAGTGTTTGGTGGTATAATCAGCAGATTCGTTTGTGGGTAGATGCTTTGGCCCGAAATGAGCGAGAGAAAGTTGAAGCCATGAGCAAGCCTCCTATGAAAAACATCTCCATTTCAAGTGGTGTGAATTTATCAGAATCAGAAACAACGGTAAAGGATACAACAACTACGATTAATTGGTCTGCAAACTTGAGTGCCCAAGCGGCCGTGGAAGTAAAATCGGAAGTCGGGGGTTCAGGCTTGGGAGCTTCTGCAGGTATGAAAGTTTCTCTTTCTACCAATGGAAATGCCAGTTTTAGAACAGCGGTTTCCAATACCATTTCTTATACGCTGAAAGATTCCGATGGGGATGACGTTACCTCCATTGATGTTTTTAAAGGTAAGGATGGCTTTTCTCCTTCTTTTAGCGTTCGAGGTGGACAAACTTCTTGCCCTTACCAAGATTCTACCACTACCAAATATTACTTACCAGGAACCAAAATAGATAATGCTACCATTCCTACCGAAGACCCTGGTTTGTCCGTATTTCCTTCTAATCTAGCAAACATTCCAGCCAATAGTCCTGGGGTTTTCAACTTGACTTTACAAAATCCTACCAGTTTCGATAATGTCTATTCCTTAAAAGTCTTGGAAGGCACAAACCCTAATGGTGCCATTATAAAAGTAGATGGGTTAGATCCAAATCGAGATTTTGCCATACCAGCTAATTCTTCTATCAACAAACAACTTACGATTGAAAGAGGGCCCGCTGCTATTGAATACGACAGTATTGTGATTTTGCTTCACTCGGTTTGTCAGTTTGCTTCAGGCACAGCTGCTTTCAAGGATATTTATGACGAAGTAAGTATTTCGGCAAGTTTTCTACCTTCTTGTACTGAATTACAAATCTCTGCACCTGATAATCAATTTGTGTTTAACTCAAACTTTAATGGGGCTTTGCCGATTACCATTGATAATTACGACATCAATTACTCAGGTTTATATAAAATAGACTTGCAATACAAACCTTCTTCTCAGTCGGCATGGAGAACATTACCTACCGCATGGTACAAAGATTCAGCTGATGTAAGAGCACAGTTTCAAGCTGGGGATTCTTCGGCTTTAATTATTCCAAGAGGGCAATCATTTATTCAGTATGATTTTGATTTTGTGCCTTTCATTGATCAAAGCTATCAGTTTCGGGCGGTTTCAGAATGTCGCATTCCTGGAAATCCAAATAAGGTAGAATTTTCTGAAGTCGTTGGTGGAATTGTGGATCGAACCAAGCCATCTCCTTTCGGAACGCCTAGTCCTGCTGATGGTATTTTAGACCCTAACGATGACATAAAAATCAAGTTTAACGAGCCAATTGAAGCTGGTTCATTAACGCTTCAAAATTTTCAATTAACCGGAGTTACCAATGGCCAAGCCTTGCGTAACGACAAAGCCATTCGTTTTGATGGAACCAACGATTATCTGGAAATTGCAAATGGCTTGAACAGTTTTGAAGGCAGTTTTACGGTTGAGTTTTGGGCCAAGAGAAATCAGATTGGCTTAGCTCAAACCATTTTGTCGCAAGGCTCATCCGCTAACAATACTTTTTCCATCGGATTTACCGCTTCTGATTCCATTCAATTGCAATTGGGAAATCGAACGTTTACTTCTACTTATGTTGAAAATGAGTTGGGAAAATGGAAGCATTATACAATTAGCTACGATGAAGAAAATTTAACGGTAGACATTGTTGTGCGCTTTGGTGCTACAACTAAATCGGCCATTTCAAACAACTTTTTTGGAAACTACAATAATTCAGGGAAAACCTTTATTGGGAAAAGTGCTTCTTCGAATGCCAATTATTTCAACGGTTCAATTCATGAATTGCGCATTTGGACAAGCTATTTATCAGCGGCTGAAATTGCAGCTAGAATGGGCGTCAGCCTTTCTGGAAGAGAGCCTTCTTTGGCGGCTTATTATCCGATGAATGAAGGAAGAGGAAGTGTGGTGGTTGACAAAGCCAGAATGCGAAATGCGCAATTTTTCGCTGAATGGGAAATCAATCCAAGCAGTTCTTCTTTGGCTTTAGATGGTGTTAACCAATACGCCATAGTAGATACAGCGGGTACAATTGCCATTAGCAACACCGAAGATTTTACCCTTGAATTTTGGTTTAAAACCAATGGGGGTAGAAGAATGAGCATGTTGAGCAATGGCAGCGGACAAGAGTTGTCAACCGACATAAACAC
>CAJXFJ010000003.1 GCA_913052515.1 uncultured Flavobacteriales bacterium
TATTGCTAACGAAACCATGTTTTTTAAAAAAGCATAAAACGAAAAGAGGTTCTTGAATCTCTACTTTCATCTTTCTCATTTAAGGTGCTTCGCTTACCTTTGCACCCTTAAATTTTAAGGCATGGATATTCCTAAGAATTACGATTCTGCACAAAGCGAAAACAAATGGTACCAACATTGGCTCGATCAAGGCTTTTTTAAGTCTGAGCCCGACGAAAGAGAACCTTATACGGTCTTAATTCCACCACCAAATGTAACGGGTGTTTTACACATGGGACACATGCTTAATAACACCATACAAGATGTGTTGATTCGTAAAGCTCGTTTAGAAGGGAAGAATGCTTGTTGGGTGCCCGGAACAGATCATGCCTCAATTGCTACCGAAGCTAAGGTGGTAAAAAGGCTTGCTTCCCAAGGAATCAAAAAGGAAGACTTAAGCCGTGAAGAATTTATGAAGCACGCTTGGGATTGGACCAACGAATACGGAGGAACCATTTTAAAGCAATTAAAACGTTTGGGTGCTTCTTGCGATTGGGATCGTACGCGTTTTACCTTGGAAGATGATTTATCAGAAGCGGTTATAGAAGTCTTTATCGATTTGTATCAAAAAGGAGTGATTTACCGTGGTGTTCGCATGATTAACTGGGATCCGGCTGCGCAAACAGCCCTTTCTGATGAGGAGGTGATTCACAAAGAAGTTCAGTCGAATTTATATCACATTCAATATCAAATTGAAGGTAGTAATGATACGTTGACCATTGCCACTACGCGACCTGAAACCATTTTGGGTGATACCGCTATTTGTATAAACCCCAATGATGAGCGTTACACCCATTTGAAAGGAAAGCGTGCTTTGGTTCCCTTAATTGGTAGAAGTATTCCCATTATTGAAGATGAATACGTGGATTTGGAGTTTGGAACAGGCTGTTTAAAAGTTACTCCTGCACATGATATCAATGACTACGAATTAGGCGTTAAGCATAACTTAGAAAGTATTGATATTTTAAATGATAATGGAACTTTAAATGAGAACGCTCAATTGTATGTTGGGGAAGATCGTTTTGAAGTTCGAAAGAAAATTTCTGAAGAGTTAAAACAAAAAGGACTGCTTGTTAAAGTAGAAGCCATTACGAATAAAGTGGGACGTTCAGAAAGAACAGATGCCGTGATTGAACCTAAACTTTCTTTGCAATGGTTTTGCAATATGAAAGAAATGGCCAAGCCAGCTTTGGAAAAAGTAATGGATGATACCATTCAGTTTCATCCGGCCAATACCAAAAACACCTATAAACATTGGATGGAGAACATCAAAGATTGGTGTATTTCAAGGCAATTGTGGTGGGGGCATCAAATTCCGGCCTTTTATTATGGTAACGGACCAAAAGATTATGTAATTGCAAAAACGGCAGTAGAAGCCTTGCCTTTAGCCATTGAAAAAAGTGGAAAGTCACTTACTGAAAATGACTTGAGACAAGATGAAGATGTGCTAGATACTTGGTTTTCTTCGTGGTTGTGGCCCATTTCTGTTTTCGATGGTTTTAAGGACCCAAAGAACAAAGAGATTGAATATTACTATCCGACTAGTACTTTGGTTACTGCACCTGACATTATGTTTTTCTGGGTGGCTCGTATGATTATGGCTGGCTATGAGTTTAGAGGTGATAAACCATTTAGTGATGTGTACTACACCGGAATGGTTCGCGATGAGCAAAGACGCAAAATGAGTAAGCAGTTAGGCAACTCTCCTGATCCTATTGAATTAATGGATAAACACAGTGCAGATGGGGTACGTGTTGGAATGTTGCTAAGTGCACCTGCAGGAAATGATTTGTTGTTTAACGAAGATTTATGTCAGCAAGGGCGAAATTTCTCGAATAAGATTTGGAATGCCATGCGCTTATTAAAATCTTGGGAAATAGATGAAAATGCAGCACCAACCGAAGCGGCTGAGGTGGCTAATACTTGGTTTGAAAATGCGTTCAACAAAAGTTTGCTTGACTTAGATCATAACTTCAAGCAATTCCGAATTTCAGATTGTTTAATGACCGTATACAAATTAAGTTGGGACGATTTCTGCTCTTGGTATTTAGAAATGATTAAGCCTGAATATGGAAAGCCCATTTCGGCTAAAACTTATCAGCAGGCAAAAGCCCATTTTGAAAAGTTGTTAAACATTTTGCATCCTTTTATGCCTTTTATCACGGAAGAGATTTATCATTTGTTAGAAGAAAGAGCAGATGATGATTGCTTAGCGGTTGGAACATGGCCAAAAGTTAGTGCGGAACCTTCTGAACAAGATGATTTTAAGGCATCTAAAGAACTGATTGTAGAACTGAGAAATGTTCGAAAGTCAAAGAATATTCCATTTAAGGAAACCCTTGAACTCTTTGGAAATGATTCAAGTATTGCAGATAATAAGTATAATGCAGTGATTAAGAAGCTCTGTAATTTGAGTGCTATTTCCTTTGAAGCAAATGAAGTGGAAAACAGTCTTTCGTTTGTAGTAGATGGAATGGAATACTTTGTGCCGATTGGTGGCCAAATTGATGTGGAAGCAGAAAAGGCAAAACTTGAAGAAGAAATTAAGTATCAAGAAGGATTCTTGAAAAGCGTGGAGAAAAAGCTTTCCAACGAACGATTTGTGCAAAATGCGCCTGAGAAAGTGGTTGAAATTGAGCGTAAGAAAAAGGCGGATGCAGTGAATAAAATTGAGTTGTTGCAAAAACAATTAGCGGCACTTTAATCTAGAGATTAATTAACATTCAGTTAAAACAAAAAATGTTGCTTTACAAGCTTTAAGCAAATTATGGCAAGAGAAGTTTATCAGTTTCACGATAGAGAAATTAGTTGGTTGTCTTTCAACGAAAGAGTACTTCAAGAAGCAGAAGACCCCAACGTGCCATTAATTGAACGCTTGAAGTTTTTAGGAATTTATTCAAACAACTTAGATGAGTTTTTTCGGGTGAGAGTCCCAACGGTTCAACGCATGATTCGCTTTGGTAAGCAGGCGATACCGTTACTTGGTTTTGACCCTAAAAAAACGCTGAAAGAAGTATACGCAAAGAACAAAGAACTTCGGGCTCGCTTTGAGGAAACCTATGTCAATTTAAAGAAGGAGCTTGAAGAAGAGAAAATCTTTTTTCTCAATGAAAAACAATTGAGCGAGCATCAAAGAGAAATTGTTGCAAAGTATTTTGATAGCACGGTTCGACCAACCTTAGTTCCTGTGATGCTTACGGAAGAACGTGAGTTACCTGAACTAAACGGAAAGGCCATTTATTTGGCCATTAAATTGTACAATGGACCAGCTAAAAACCCAACGGATGTTCGTTACGCGTTATTAGAAGTTCCTTCTATGGTTATTTCGCGTTTTTATGTTTTAGCCGATGAAAAAGGAAGAAAAAACATTGTTTTATTAGATGATGTTATTCGAGCTAACCTACATGATGTTTTTCACATTTTTCACTACGAACACATTGAGGCTTATACCATAAAAATTACGCGTGATGCGGAATTGGATATTGAAGATGATGTGACCACTGGCTTTATGGAAAAGCTAGCGGTAAGCTTAAAAAATAGAAAAAAAGGAGATCCGGTTCGCTTTGTTCATGATGAAAAAATTCCAAAGGATTTATTGAAATTTTTGATTCGGAAGGTGGGAATGGAAGCCGATGATGTAATTGTACCTGGTGGGCGCTATCACAACTTCAAAGATTACATTGATTTTCCAAAAATTGGGGCTCCTCATTTGCGCTATAGACCATTGCCTGCATTAGAGCATCCAATTTTAAAAGAATCTCAAAGTATTTTTAAAGCCATTCGTGAGCAAGATATCTTATTGAGTTATCCTTATCAATCCTATCACCACATTATTGATTTGTTGCGTGAAGCGGCTATTGATCCTGATGTTCAATCGATAAAAATTACAGTTTATCGTTTGGTAAGCCGAAGTTCAAAAGTGGTGCATAGCTTAATCAATGCCGCTAGAAATGGAAAGAAGGTTACGGTAGTAGTAGAGCTTAAAGCCCGTTTCGATGAAGAGTCGAATATGAACTATGCTGATAAGTTGCAAGACGAAGGAGTACAAGTGATTTTTGGAGCACCTGGTTTAAAAGTGCACACTAAATTGTTACTCATTAAACGCAAGGAAAATGGAAAGTCTGTGCGTTATGCACACATTGGTACTGGTAATTTTCATGAAAGCACTGCACGTTTATACTGCGACCATTCTTTATTGACTTGCCATCCCAAAATTGTAAATGAGGTCAATAAGGTGTTTAAATTTTTTAAAGACAATTACAAGCGTTATTCGTTTAAAGAGCTTTTGGTTGCCCCTTTTAATTCCAGACATCGATTTTATGATTTAATTCAGCAAGAAATTGAAAATGCCAAAGCAGGTAAAGAGGCTTATATGGTCATAAAAGTCAACTCCATTCAAGATAAGGAGATGGCTGAAAAATTATACAAAGCCAGTCAAGCAGGAGTGAAAATTAAAATTATTGCACGAAGCATTAACAATATAGTATGTGGCATTGAAAACCAAAGTGAGAATATTGAAGCGATAAGCATTGTAGACCGCATGTTGGAACATGCACGCATACTCATTTTTGCCAACGGAGGTGAAGAAAAAATATACATGGGTTCATCGGATTGGATGAAAAGAAACTTAGATGGTAGAGTAGAAGTGATGGTTCCAGTTTACGATGAGAAAGTAAGAGAAATGCTTAAAACGGTAATTAATTATCAACTTAAGGATAATGTAAAAGCTCGATATTGGGATGCCAAATTGAGCAATACATACAAACAAAAAGGAAAACGTGCCTCTTTCCGTTCGCAATATGAACTATACGATTATTTTAAAAAATTAGAACAAGTATAAATTGCTGTGAAGCTTAGTTCTTATTTGTTCATTGTTTACCTTTAAGCGCTATGGAAGATACCCTCCGATTTGCTGCTGTTGATATAGGTTCAAACGCTGTTCGCCTGTTTTTTAGTTATGTATTTGAAACCCAATTAGGCCCTGTTTTCAAAAAAGCATCCTTAGTTCGATTACCCATTCGTTTGGGCGAAGATTCCTTTCATGGAAATGCCATTAGTGATAAAAAAGTAGAAGCTCTAGTAGAAGCCATGATTGCTTTTAAGCACTTAAAGGCTGCTTATGGCGTAAGAGCATTTCGGGTTTGTGCTACTTCTGCCATGCGCGATGCAACCAATGGTCAAGAAGTGATTGAGAAAGTAAAGACAAGCAGTGGAATTGAAATTGAATTGATAGATGGGGAAGAGGAAGCCGCTTTGATTTATGAAAACCACATTGCGGAAAAACTCGACCATAATTTTTCATACCTCTATATGGATGTTGGAGGAGGTAGCACAGAATTTACCCTTTTTGAAAATGGAAAGAAAGTAGATTCATGTTCCTTTAACATTGGAACCATTCGTTTAAAAGAAAACCTTGTTACAGAAGAAAGTTGGAAGGAGATGGAAAGGTGGCTTCGAAATATCCAAAAGCAAAGTCACCCAAAGAACATCATTGGCTCAGGAGGAAATATCAATACCGTTTTTAAATTATCCATGCTTAAACCCATGGAGCCACTATCGGTAGTAAAAGTTCGCAAATGGCGCATGGATTTAAACAAACTTACGTTTGATGAAATGATTGCTGAATTAGGTTTACGTCCCGACCGAGCAGATGTAATTATACCAGCTTTAGATTTATTTGCTTTTGCAGCTCGACATGCAGGTGTTCGACATTTTATAGTGCCCAAAGTCGGATTGGTAGATGGGATAGTTCATCAACTCTACAATGAATTTAAAGCAAACGAAAGTTAAATATGTCTATATTGCTTTGATTTATGAAGCAGTATCTTAGTCTCTGTATCAGTTTATTCTTATTTTCTTCTCTTTTCAGTCAAGTTGTAGTTTCTCCATGTGCCTATAATAATCCTAAAACCATAGTTATTTTAGGTTCATCAACGGCTGCCGGTAGCGGCCCAAGTAGTTCAGACAGTACCTGGGTAAACCGTTACCGAAAATATGTTCAAGGTATTCATGCTCAGAATCAAGTTATCAATTTAGCGGTTGGGGGAACAACTACTTATAACATCATGCCTGATTGGTTCATAGCTCCTTCTAATAGACCTGTAAGAGATACTACAAAGAACATTTCTGAAGCCTTGCGAAGAGGAGCAGATGCAATTATTGTAAATATGCCTTCCAATGATGCAGCTCGAGGACATAATGCTGCTGAACAAATGGGCAATTTTAGATTATTAAAACAAATTGCAGATAGTGCAGCCATTCCTATTTGGATTTGCACAACTCAACCTCGAACATTTGGAGCCAGTCAAATTGCCATTCAATTAAATACAAGAGATTCGGTATTGGCTAATTTTGGTCAATTTGCCATCGACTTTTGGAATCCCTTTGCGAATTCTTCAAATGTGATTAATCCCATTTTTGATTCCGGTGATGGTGTTCACATGAATGATACGGCTCATGGCATACTTTATCAAAAAGTGATCGCTGAGCAAGTGTTAAATTACTTGGCAGATACCTTAAATTATGTAGACCATCAATGGTTAAACTTTTTTGTAGAAAATCCATCGGTTTGCGGAGATAGTGCAACAGTTTTTAATGTGGTTGTAGGTAATTTTGGTCAGCAATCTAACCAACGAATTGGAACTGAGCTTATTTTTTACGATCACATTACCAATCAGAGCGATACCATGCAATGGATTAATAATTCTCCTTTAAATGGTTGTGTTTTAGATACCATTCGATTTATTAGAAATACCAGTATGGGTGTAAATTTTGAAATGTTTGGATATTTAAACACTTCTGATTCAATCATACAAAATGATAGTTCTTTAATTGAAAATTATTCTACCATTGGGAAACCAAATTTAACCGTGTTTCATGATACGGTTTGTTTTCAAGATTCGGCTTATTTGTGGGTTAAAAGTGATGCCGATCAAATATTTTGGTACGACTCTCTTCATTCGATGAATCCAATTGCAAGTGGAGATAGTCTTGTGTTTCTATTGTTACAGGCAAATCGTTGTGTTTATGTTCAGTCCATTCGCGGGCCACTTCATTTTCATGAGTCATTACTTACAAGAAGTTCATCCAATGTGAATTATAATGGGGTGATGTTCAACATCATTGCGAAAGATAGTATTACAATTGATAGCCTGAGTGTGAAAATTAATTCTACTGGGACCCTTGGAGTGCAAGCGCTCTATCGAAATGGCTCTTATTTGGGCTATGAAACTCAATCTACTGCTTGGACTGCATGGGATATAGATACAGTGAGTATTTCCAACAGCGGAGATTTTGGGATACTTCACCTTCCAACTAAAACTTTAGCTCCAAACGATACCTTGGGAGTATATCTTTACATGCAAAACTCTTCGGCTCAGCTATCTTATTATCGAACCTCAGGTCCAGATACCATTCAAAATAGCAAAATAAGCATCCCAAGTGGAAGCGGCATTAGCCATACTTTTGGAACCATTTATACCCCTCGAAACTATTGTGGCGAGGTGTTTTATCATTATGGTTATAATCCTTTGGGAGATTGCCATACCGACCGTGTTGAGGTTAAAGCAAGTTGGAGTCAAGAAGTACTTGATTTGGGTAATGATACAACCATCTCAATAGGTTCTTCTATAAGTTTAAGTATCCCTTCAAATTATAGTCAAGTATTGTGGAGCAATGGAGCTATTACAAATACGCTTTTGGTAGATAGCTCAAATTTTGGGATAGGCACGCATCAAATTTGGGTTCAAGCCATAGATCCTTATGGTTGTCTACTTTCTGATACCATTTTATTAAGTTTAAGTCAAACAGTAAGTGTTGATGAGTATAGTGTGCAATCCATAACAGTCTTTCCTAATCCAACTAATGGAAAAGTGAAGATTACAGGAATTGAAGAGCCAAAACAAATCGAAGTATTTGATTTGAAAGGAAAACTTGTTTTTGAAGAAAACAATCTTCAAAAGGAATTGGATTTATCTTTCTTAGTTAAGGGAGTATATTACTTAAAAGTTCAATCTACAAATAGAAGCTATGAACCCATAAAGTTGGTGGTTTGGTAGTTAAATCTCCTGCTTAAACGCTTCAAAAATTACCTTAGCAGCTTCATAAGGCGAAATTTCTTTTTGTTCCACCTGTAGCTCTAATTCTTGCAGTTTACTTTTTAAATTTTCTGAAGAAAATAGGGAGCGGCGTAAAAGCTCATCAATGGTTTTGATAAACCAAGAGCGTAATTGTTTTTGTCTTTGTCGTTCAAAAAATCCACTTTCTAGCGTGGTAGATTTAAAATCTTGAATCATTTGCCAGGCCATGTCCATGTTTTCATGATGCAAAGCTGAGCATAAACCAACCTTTGCTTGCCACTTGCTTGGACTAGGTGAAAATAAATGAAGGGCATTTTGATATTCTCTTTTCGCTCGTTTTGCGGCAGCTAAATTTTCTCCTTCAGCTTTGTTAATTAGTAAGCCATCTGCCATTTCCATGATTCCACGTTTAATGCCTTGTAATTCATCTCCAGCACCGGCAAGCATTAGTAGTAAAAAGAAATCGGTCATTTGTCGTACTTCCGTTTCCGACTGACCAACACCAACTGTTTCAACTATAATTACCTCAAAGCCTGCTGCTTCACATAAAATAATGCTTTCACGACTATGATGTGCTACTCCACCTAAACTTCCAGAACTTGGGCTCGGACGAATAAAAGCGTTTGGATGCACACTCAGCTTTTTCATGCGCGTTTTATCACCCAAAATGCTGCCTTTGCTTCTCTCACTACTTGGGTCAACTGCTAAAATGGCTAGTTTTTTATTTTCCTTTTCAATCAAGTGTAAACCAAAACTTTCAATAAAGGTACTTTTCCCAACGCCTGGAACTCCTGTAATTCCAATGCGGATGCTATTTCCACTGTGGGGCAAGCAAGCTTGAATAATGCGATTGGCTTCTTCCCGATCGCTTGTTTTTTTACTTTCACATAAAGTAATGGCACGGCTTAGAGCAATAAAATCACCTAGAAGTATTCCTTCAATCAATTGCTCGGCAGTCGGTTTTTGCGCTTTTTTACGTTTATAGTGTTGGTTCTGCAAGGGTTTATTTTTTTCGAATGAGCATAAGTCCGTCTCGAATAGGGAACAAAACGTTTTCTACACGTTCGTCTTCGTGAACTTTTTTGCTAAAGTCAATTAGTGCCTTTGTTTCTGAATCCAATTCATCATAATTCTGTGTCACTTTTCCACTCCACAATACATTATCGGCAATTAAATAAGAACCTGAAGGCATTTGGTCGATAAGCAAATCATAATAGTTACTGTAATTGGATTTATCTGCATCAATAAAAACCAAATCCCATTTTTCTTCTAAGGTAGGAATAACATCTAAAGCATTGCCTACCAAAACTTCAATTTGGTTTTTAAAGTTTGCTTTTTCCACATAGCGATTTACCATATCAGTTAGCTCTTCATTTTTGTCTATAGTAAAAAGTTTACCCTCTTCACTTAAGCCTTCTGCCATGCACAATGCGGCATATCCTGTGTAGGTTCCAATTTCTAATATTCGCTTTGGTTGAATCATTTTAGAAAGCATACTTAGCACACGACCTTGCAGATGCCCGCTCAACATACGCGGCTGCAATACTTTGCTCCAAGTTTCTCGGTTTAATTCAGCAAGAATATCCGATTCGGCTTGGCTGTATTTTTCGCTGTATTCGTTTATATCTTCTGGTAAAAAATCCATTTTCTAAATAGTTGAATCTATAATGTCGTTTAAAAAGTCTGTCAAATTTAGCTTTGCAGCGGCAACTTGTTGAGGTACCAAACTCCCTTTTGACATTCCGGGTACTGTATTTAACTCAATGACAAATGCGGTGTCTTCAACTAACATAAAGTCTACCCGAATAACTCCGCGAAGGTTCAGCTTCTCATAAATTTTGGCAGTTGTATTTTGTACTTGGGTATATATATCTTCATTTATTCTTGCAGGAGTAATCTCCTGCGAAGCCCCTTGGTATTTGGCAGCATAATCAAAAAATTCACCTTCCGGAATAATTTGAGTAATGGGCAAAGGGACTACTTTCCCTTTTTTGCGGTAGACTCCGCAGGTTACTTCTTTTCCTTTTAATTCATTTTCAATCATTATTTCATGATCAAATTCAAAGGCTTTGCTAATGGCGCTTAATAAGCCTTCTTTACTTTTTACTTTACTCACTCCATAGCTGCTTCCGCATGAACAAGGTTTTACAAAACAAGGTAAGCCTAGTTGCTCTATAATTTCCTCTTCATTTACACGATCTCCCTTTCGAAGATAAACAGAATGGGCTACGGGGAAGCCTAACTGACTCAATAAGGTATTGCAATACCATTTATTAAATGTGAGTGTAGAACCAATATGATCTGGAGAAGAATATGGAATATTTAATAAGTCAAAATAGGCTTGTAATTTACCATCTTCACCGGGTGTGCCATGTATCATCATGAACACATATTCAAATTTGATTTTCTTTTCTTCAAACTGAAAGCTAAAGTCATTTTTATTGATGGGGTAACTTTCATTATTGATTATGGCTTCCCACTTACCTTTTACCATTTTTACTAAAATGCCTTCGTATTTACTTCTATCTAAATTTTCGTAGATGGTTTGAGCCGATAAAAGGGAAATCTCAACTTCCGCAGAATCTCCTCCAGCCGCAATGGCTACTATTTTTCTCATGAGTGATGATTTAATAATTCAAAGTAAGTGATATTAGACAAAGCGATTTGAAGGAGTAACAATTAATAATTAACAAGGCAGGTCTAATATTCATATCTTTGTCGGCTGTATTTAGGATAGTGACTCAATGATCGATTTTTTCCGCTTTATTTTTAGCAAAGTTTTCGTGATTAACTTAATAATAGCCTTGCTATTAATAAGTGGTGGTTTGTATGCTACTTTGGTCTATCTAGATGATTATACCATGCATGGAAAGCGCATACAAGTACCCGATTTGGTCGGTAAAACTGTTGATGAGGTGAAAGAAGAGTTGAGCGAAGGGGAGTTTAGCATGTTCGTTGCAGATTCTATATATCAGAAAGGAGTTAAAGGAGGAGTGGTTTTAGAACAAGACCCAAAAGCACTTTATGAAGTAAAACAAGGCCGAAAGATTTATTTAACCATTTCAGCGAATGAACCGCCTAAAATTGAAATGCCAAAGCTGGTCGATTTATCACTTCGCCAAGCAAGCTCTTTAATTGGTACTTATGGTTTGGAATTAGGGAAGTTAACGTATCAACCTGATCCTTGTACCAATTGTATTTTAGATGTAAGTTTTGATGGAAAAAAGTTAGAAGAAGGCGACCGTATAGAAAAAGGTGCCAAGATTGACCTGATTATTGGTCAAGGTTTAAGCAATGAATTAACAGATATACCTTACTTGGTAGGTTTTGAGCTCGAAATGGCCAAAGAATTGTTACAATCAAAGTACTTAAATATTGGAAGTATGATTTACGATGAAACGGTTGTAGATGGAGAAGATAGTGCTAAGGCCAGAATTTACAGGTATTCTCCCTTTTATTCTGAAGAGCCAACTACTCCCATGGGAAGTTCGATAGATCTTTTTCTGACCGTTGATACGAATCGTATTGTTCATACCGTTAATCTTCAAGATTCTATCTAATGCGGTATTTTTTAATAGTATTTCTATTTTCCTTTATAGGACTAGCAAACCTCAATGCCCAAGATTTTTTGGTGAGTCCATCCTACAACCCTTTCTTAATTCCAGGCTCAAAAAAAGCGGTAGCCGATTTTAAGCAAAGAGAAAAGTTAAATGTGCTTGAAGATAGTTTAATCTATCAATATGATACGTTGAAGTTGCCATTTGTAGATGATTTTACCTCTAATCATTTATCACCGCGTTTAGATAGTATTACAGACCCAAGAGTAACGGATACGACAGTTTATCAATTGTATATTAATGGTCAAAAAGTAACAGATACAAATGCGTATGTTACAGACTCTACATTCTATTATCAAATTGGGGTAGATAGTAGTATTATTTCTAAAACTGAATTATTCGCAGGTCGAATTCAAATTCATGACCTTTCGGTTTTTCCAACCACTTTTGAAGATACCAATTACTATTTTCCTTACAATATATATGATACGGTAAACAAAGCGGTGGATACCATTGCTGTAGAAGGTCGATTTGCTCAAGACTCAACTTCCTACTACTTTGTAGATATTGACTCTAATACTTGGTATACAGATAGAGATGTGTACTTGAACGAAACCTTTGGGATTGATCCACCTACGCGAGGAATGGCCACTTTTGATGGATTAGATCAATATGGAATGCCATACGACATTGAGCAAAAAATAAAAGTAAAGGCAGATTATTTAACTTCTGTTCCAATTGATTTGTCCTCAACAATAGATACAACCTACTTTAGTTTTTACTTTCAACCCAAGGGCATAAGTCTTGATGGACCTGAAATTGGAGACTCATTGGTAGTTGAATTTTTTAATTCAGTAGATCAGAAATGGGAAAAGACTTGGGGAATAGATGGCTTTAGTGTAGATACCTTTCAACAAGTCATGCTAAAGGTAGATTCTCAGTTTTTGACATCTGCATTTCAGTTTCGTTTCAGAGCCTATGCCAATGCTGCAGGGGCCTTTGACCAATGGCACATCGATTACATTTACTTAAACGATCAGCGAACCAAGCAAAGTATTAATACCAAAGACATTGCCTTTGTTAATGCTACAAAGTCATTATTGAAAGACTATTACGCTATGCCTTGGTGGCATTTTAAGCCAAACCCCGGTGCATTTATGGCGGATAGCATGCCCAATTTGAAAATCCGTAGCTTGTTCGATGGTGGCTTGAATGTTTACAATAAAGTCGTTATTCCGGATACGGTTAACAATACCAACTTTTATCGTTTCCCGGCAAATGATCAGTTTTCGATTATTTCGGATAATGGAACATTAACATTTAACTATCCCTTGAATTACACTTTTGATCCCAATTATATAGATACGGCAGGAGTACTGTCTGCCATTGCGGACATTGATTTTAGACCGAGTCAAACTGCTGTGCAAGACTTTATTCGTGCAAACGATACCCTTCGCGCAAACGCCATTTTAGATAATTATTATGCCTATGATGATGGAACTGCAGAAGCAGGTTATGGAGTAAATCCACAAACTTCAGCAGATGGGCTGGTTTCTTATATGGTTCAAGAATACAATATGCCTATGATGGATTCTGTTGGAGGATTGCAGTTGTACTTTTTACCTCAACGTTTTAGTTTCGATAATAATCCCGTTACTTCTCAATCTTTTGAAATTACAATTTGGAATAGTTTAAATCCTGCTCAAGTCATTTATAGAAAAGCCGAGCTAGATAAACCATTGTATTCTGATGACAATGGGTTTGTGACTTATTGGCTGGATACATTAATAGAAGTACCTCAAACTTTTTATATCGGAATAAAAGCGATTGGCCCAGTATCTTTAAATGTTGGCTATGATTTAAACAACAATAATAGAAATCGAATTTTTTATAGTCTCGATGGCCAAAATTGGTATAATCCCTCCAACGGAATTTTTGATGGAAGTTTAATGATGCGTCCTGTGTTCCGGAAAAAGGCTTGGGGAGTTGGTATAGAAGAGCAAAAGAAAGAACAGTTGGATGTAAAACTGTATCCAAATCCGGCGAGTAATTCAATTTTCTTAGAATATGATCAAGTTACCCAATGGCAGGATTTTCAACTTTTTAATCAATATGGAAGTTTGGTTAAAAAAGGAAGTGTAAAAAGTTCCATTTCTGTTGCAGACTTATCTAACGGATTATACATCTTACAGCTAAGAACCAATAGAGGAAAGCTAGTTAATAAGAAATTTTTGATTGCGAAATAATGCAAGAGCAGGAGCAACACGAAGAGGAAGAAGAGCTTTTTGAGCATCATAAAATAGTTGCAGATAAAGGACAAGCTGTTTTAAGAATCGACAAATTTTTAAGTGATCGCTTACCTAATTCTTCAAGAAATAAAATTCAGCAAGCAGCCAATTCGGGAAATGTATTGGTAAATGGCGTTGAGGTAAAACCGAACTATAAAGTAAAACCCTTGGATGAAGTTTCTATCGTTATGCCTTATCCTCCGAGAGAAACGGAATTGCAGTCAGAAGATATTCCTCTGGATATTGTTTATGAAGATGATAGCCTATTGGTTTTAAATAAACCTTCAAACATGGTGGTTCATCCGGGGTATGGTAATTTTTCTGGAACCCTGGTAAATGGATTAATTTATCATTTTCAAAATTTGCCAGAAATGGATGGGAATGAAGGAAGACCAGGTCTTGTTCATCGTTTAGATAAAAATACCACAGGTTTAATGGTGATTGCTAAAACAGAAAATGCATTAACGCATTTGGCGAAGCAATTTTACGATCGTACTTCTGATCGACGTTATCAAGCCTTGGTTTGGGGAGATATAGAAGAAGATGAAGGAAGAATTGAAGGAAACATTTGGCGTTCAGTTAAGAATCGAAAAGTGATGGATGTGTTTCCAGAGGGAGACATTGGTAAACCGGCGATTACAAATTACAAAGTATTAAAACGTTATGGGTATGTGACTTTGGTGGAATATAAATTAGATACTGGTCGGACTCACCAAATACGTATTCATTCTAAATGGACTGGACATCCATTATTCAATGATCCTGAATATGGGGGTGACCGAGTTTTAAAAGGAACAACTTTTACAAAGTATAAGAGATTTGTTGAAAATTGTTTTGAACTTTGCCCAAGACAAGCACTTCATGCCAAAACTTTAGCATTTACTCATCCGAAGACAAAAGAATGGATGTCTTTTGATTCAGAATTACCGGAAGATATGCAGGCAATTCTTGAAAAGTGGGAGCGATATACTTCTCAAAGAGAAACAGAGTAGTTTACTTTTTTTTGCAAGTATTTAATCCAAAAGGAGCGTAAAGCGGGCAAAAACTAATAATGCTTGTAAAAACAAATACACCGCCTAAGATTAATAAAATCAAGCCTAAAGTTCCACTTACAGTTCCTGTAAAATATAAAACGGCGAAAACGGCAGCCAAAATAAATCGTATCACCTTATCGGTTGAGCCCATATTACTTTTCATAACTATTGATTTTTATTTAGTTTTTAAAAATAAGCGAAAGGATATTAACCGCTTGTAACTTAGGTTACATTAAATGCCTTCAAATTTAAATTTAGCTAAGGGTGCTGCCTTGCCAACAATTAAATGCATTTCATCGCCAGTTTTACTAATCCAATATTGAGTTGCTCTACCTAATGCTTCTTGAAGTTCATTATCAAAATGAGCATAAGAACAGGCCTTTTCTGTACTGGCCATATCTAAAAATTGGATGAATTGCTTTGAGTTAATCGTATATCCTCCGAACATACTATTGCAACCTCCACTCGCATTGATAAGTCCATCATTTGAAAGCAAAATGTAAACTTTTCCTTTGTTTTCTTCATCTATTATTTGCCCCATAACTTCAGTAGCAACCCACATGCGATTTACCATCTGATTTGTTTTCTCAGCATAAATGTACTTATCAGCAAGACCTCCTGTTGTTTCTCCTTGTGAACCAATTTGCTTGAGTTTATCGCCTTCAACTTTAAATCGGCTTACAATTTGATTATTAATTCGACATACAATTAGCTTGCCTTGATCTACAATTTCATAAGTGCCTAACACCGTTTTTACATTTTCTGATTTTCCTAGGTAAAAGGATTTTGCTTCATATTGATTAGACTCTTTGAAAGAAATCTCAGATTGTAGGCCCATACAATCTGCACAAGGTAATACCGCTTGAAAGGTTTTACCGACAATATCACTGCTTTCCAACTTAGTTGTTGCTTCTTCCACCTGTAGCACTTCAGATTCTTTCATGTCTTCTAAAGTATTTGTTGCTTCTTTTTGGTTTTTGCACTGAGTTAAAAAAACAAGGGAAAGTGCTAATGCTAGATAAAGTTTCATTGAAATGCTGTTTTATATACATAGCGAATGTAAACAAAGGAAGTGCCATAGTGAAAAGCCGAGTCATTTTATATTCTATTAGTTATATTCGTGGCATTAAAATTTATCCCATGAAAAGATTATTTGTAGCTGCTATTTCAGCAGG
>CAJXFJ010000004.1 GCA_913052515.1 uncultured Flavobacteriales bacterium
GGAAGCTAGAACGTGCTGAATTTGAATTAAAACTTGCGCAACAAAAAGATCTTTTGCAGGAAGAAGAAAAAAGAAACCAGCAATTGTTAATTGTACTACTAGCAATAGTTTCTGTAATCCTTATTTTTTTTATTGGAATTCTTTCTACCGCCAATAAAAGAAACAAATTACTGAACAAAAGACTTACTGAAAACCAAAATAATTTAGAACAAGAGCTTTTAAATAAGCGATCATTACTTAAAGAAATTCACCATCGGGTAAAAAACAACTTACAAATAATTTCAAGTATGTTGAGCATTCAAGCTGAATATGTAAAAAATCCGCAGCTTGATTTAATCATACAAGAATGCAAGAGTCGAATAGTTTCCATGTCTTTAATTCACGAAAACTTATACAAACGTGAAGATAGTGAGCAATCGCTTTTTAGTAATTACATCAAAGAGCTAATTCCTCAATTAATAGAAACCTATCACATTGATGAAAACAAAATTTCATTAGAAATGGATATTGACGATTTCGCTCTTTCTTTAGACGATTCTATCCCCTGCGGACTAATAATTAACGAACTAGTTTCCAACTCTTTAAAACATGCCTTCCCAAACAACCAAGCAGGTAAAATAAGTATTATCCTCAAGCAAAAAGGAGAATATATTGATCTACTTGTTGAAGACAATGGTATTGGGCTAAATCAAAAAATTGACCCGGAGACACAAGACACATTTGGTTTCTTATTGATTTATTCATTGAGTAGTCAATTGCAAGCCGAAGTTAATCTTAATGATCAAAAAGGATTCTCTTTTCACCTCAAATGGAAAAGCAGTCATTCCACATCAATCGCTTAGAGAAATCATGATATTTAAAAAGATTTTATTGTTTTGAAATTATCAATTCGATATGTCCTGTTCATCTTTCTATTTGTAACTTGTATTGCAAGTTACTACTCAAGCATTCATCATGATTTTACTCAACTTGATGATCAAGTTCAAGTGGTCAATAATGAAGCGATTCGAAAAATTAATTTCGTCAATTTAAAGGCGATTTTTTCAAGTACTTCGGTTGGCATGTATCAACCGTTAACTACAAGCTTCTATGCCATAATTTATACGATTTTTGGCAAAGAAGCTATAGGCTTTCATTGGGCCGCTTTGATTCTACATCTTATGAATGGTTTTCTCGTATTTAAACTACTTCATAAGCTTAAGCAAAAATGGGATCTCAGTTACTTTTTGTGTGCACTTTTCCTACTGCATCCCTTGCAAGTAGAAAGTGTGGCTTGGGTATCTGCCTTTAGCAATATCTGCTTCAGTTTCTTTTACTTACTCGGGCTAATTCAGTATGTAAATTTCAAAGAGCAGATGCATAAAAAGCATTACTATTTCAGTTTGTTGTTTTTTGTTTTAAGCTTATTAGCAAAGCCCTCGGCAGTTACGCTTCCCTTACTTTTAATTGCTTTAGATTTCTTTTATGATTCTAGATTTAGTCTAAAATTGTTTATTCAAAAGATTCCATTTTTTCTACTTTCTATTTTATTTGGACTAGTTACCTTGCAAACAAGAGAAACCGCTGGACATCTCTCTGACTTATCTCAAAGTTTTGGATTTCTAGATCGAATCGTTCTTATTGCTTACTCTATCCTTTTTTATCCGTTTAAATTTATACTTCCGGTAAATCTCTCAGCCTTTTACCCATACCCGACCTTAACGAATAATCATCTACCCTATCTCTATTATTTTACAGTACCTCTGGTGCTTTTAATTACATATCTACTTTATCGATTTAGATCGAATAAGCTGCTAATCCTGGGAGCGCTTTTTTATAGTTTGAGTATTTCAGTAACACTTCAAATTGTAGCTGTTGGAAACCAGTTAACCACAGATCGATACATATATCTCCCCATGATTGGTTTACTTATTATGGCTGCTAGCTTGATTAGAGCCAAGCCAAAAATCATTTGGATTAGTACTGCCATTTTAGGATTTACGCTTGCCACAAAAACTACATTGAGGAGTCAAGTTTGGAAGAATGATCAATTCATTTGGGAAGATGTACTGCAGAAATATCCTGACGTAGCTCAAGCTCACAACAATTTAGGGTCCTACTTATTAGAAAAGAAAGGACAATCACAATCGGCTTTTAAGCACTTTAATAAAGCTATTGAATTAAAACCTTACTACGCCGACGCCTATTCAAATCGAGGAAATTTATTTAGCCAAATGGGCAATAGTGAGAAAGCCATTGCTGATTTTAATCAAGCGATTCAACTCAGGCCACATGCCGATGCCTTTTTTAATCGGGCCAATGAAAAAGCAAAACTCGGACAGTTTAACGATGCCATTGCTGATTACACTGCAAGCATACAATTAAAAGCAAGCCCTGACGCATATACAAACAGAGCCTTTGCCTATCTAAGAAGCGCTAAAATACAAAAGGCTCAACAAGACTTAGATTTTGTAATTAATCAATTTCCGAATTTCGCTCAAGCATACTTTCTAAAAGGAATGATTGCTCAGCAAAATCAGCAATCTAATCAAGCGTGTTTTCTATTTAAACAAGCTGCCGGTAAAGGTCATGAAAAAGCAAAACAAGCACTAAAGCAATTATGTAATTAATCACATAGCATGACTAACCTCTTAAAATATTTTTCAAAATACGGATTGCTTCTCTTAATCCCTCTGATTTATTGGATAGTAAGTTTTGCGCTACACTTGAACTGGGGTAGCTTTTATCAAAATACGGTTGACCCAGAATACACTCTCATTTACAATGGTGTAATTGTAAGCACAGGTAGTTTTGCCATAAATTTTATACATCACCCTGCTACGCCAACCATCTTTATCGCCGGTTTAAGCAGCTTGATTTGTCGTGTTTTTTCAGCGCATTCTAGTTTTGTTCAAGATTTCATTACTGAACCAGAAAAGTACATCCATGCGGCTCAGTTATTACAACTTTCTATCATTGCTCTTTTTTGTTTTGGCTTTGCTAAAAAATTAAAGGACGAAAATGTTTGGAAACCTAGCTCTTGGATTGTGCTTCTTTCCTTACTTAGTCATCAAAGTTTAATTGAAATTTCTGCACGATTTCTTCCAGAGACAACTCTGATTATTCCCCTATTTACCATAATGGTTTTAATCATTCGCTACATAGAGTTTGGTGAACAAAATCATAAACAATTTCTTTGGCAATTTCCCTTATGGATTGGTTTTGCTATTGCTTGTAAAATTCATTTTGCACCTCTAATCTTAATTCCGTTTGTCTTATTGGCAAACTCCAAAAAATCATTTTGGTTGTTAAGCAGAAATACGTTTTTAGCCGTTTTAGTTTTTGCCTACCCTTTGTTTACAAATCTCAGCGCATCATTCACTTGGTTTTCAAATATGGCTAGCCATACCGGTAAACACGGTCAAGGAGATTCTGGAATCATAAGCACCGAAAATTTCAGCCAACATTTAAGCTTGTTGATTGAACATCATCCCGTATTTTGGATTCTGCTAATTCTCAATGTTTTTTTGCTAGTTCATTTAGTTACTAAAACTAATTTATCGGCTAAAATCTTAAAATTGCGAAAATCACTTTTCAGTGTTTGTTTGGTTTTCAGCATAATTTTAGCACTAGTTCTCAAGCACTTTGCGTTACATTATTTCATTCCATTATATATCTGGATTGGTATATTGATTTACTTTCCTAGCTATTATCTTTCTTCTCAATGGAAATCAATTCAAAAGAAAGTTATGATTGCTTTAACGGCATTCGTGGTCATATTAATCCTTTTTAATATTCAAGAGTCTCGGCAAGTTTACGAGGAGCGTCAAGTGTTATTAAAGGAGCGTAATGAAATTAAAACCAACATTGACCAAATAGTTCCTCAAGGTGCTGCCCTCATAGTTAATGCCCCTCATTGGGGAACTCCTTTTCCGGCCTATGCCCATTCTTTTGGTTTCATGCACACATACAAACGCAAAACCTATTTTAAACAAGCATTGAAACAAGCTTATCCTCATTTTTATTTACAAGTTGGTTGGATGCCTGAGTACAATCATTGGGATGAGTTCATTAGCTTGGAAGAAATTTTGAAGAAAGAAAAGAAAGTATTTTTCTACAATCAGCTAGAAACTGCTGAGCCACGTAAACTCCAAAATCAAATAGAAGCTTTAAAGGCAAAAGGAATAAACATTGTATTCCAAAAGCTATGGCAATCAGACCAAAAAGTTGAGCTCTATCAATTGAGTTTAATCTCCTAAAATAGATACACTTAATGGTATTTTAAAAAGCAATGTTTTGACTTCTTAAATTTGAAGGAAATGCAACGGAAAACATTTTTAAAATATCTTGCTTTTGCCTCAGTAATTCCTGCTGCTATGAAATTAAATGCATTAAAAAGTTTTAGTCAAAGTCTTGGAAATGGGCCCAAAATGCCGGCTTTATTTATTGGCCATGGAAACCCCATGAATGCAATTCGAGAAAATGAATTTGTTGCTGGCTTTCGAAAAGTCGCTAGGAATATTGATATTCCTAAGGCCATTTTAGTTATATCAGCTCATTGGGAAAGTCGAGGCACTTTGGTAACCGCTATGGACAAGCCCAAAACGATTCATGACTTTGGAGGGTTTCCAGAAGAACTATTTCAACAACAATATCCTTCGCCAGGCTCAAGTGAATTGGCCAAACAAATTACAACAATTGCTAAATCTACCCCAGTACGTTTAGACTATGATTGGGGTTTGGATCATGGAGCTTGGACCGTTTTAAAACACATGTATCCCGAGGCAAATATTCCTGTAGTTCAACTAAGTATTGATTATACATTAAGTCCAGAAAAGCACTATCAATTAGCTCAGGAATTAGCTGATTTACGACAACAAGGTGTTTTAATCGTTGGAAGCGGAAACATGGTTCACAACCTACGAAAAGTGGATTGGCAGCGCATGGATGAAGTTGGACATGCTTATGATTGGGCGGCGGAAGCAAAACAAAGCATGAATCAAAAAATACTTAGTGGACAACATCAAGATTTAATTCGATTCTCGGAACAAGGAGAAGCTTGGAAGCTTGCTATTCCAACTGCAGAACATTATATCCCATTATTATACACACTTGGTTTGCAATCCAAAAATGACGACATTCAATTGTTTAATGACAAAGCCGTTGGAGGCTCATTAAGCATGACAAGTGTTCGAATTGGGTAAGTTAACATTTTACATTCTTTTTCTTTTTGTGGGAATAAATCCCAATATGGCATTGGCTCAAAAGCCCATTTGATTACATTAGATGCCAAATAGTTCTTTTAGTTAACTACTAAATTTGTTTTTCATGGAAATAGAATTTCTACACAGTGTTATCAAACAATTTGAGTATTACAAGTCAGTAGGTGAAAAGACTTTTAATCAACTTGAGGAACAAGATTTGTTTTGGCAATACAATGAAGAATCAAACTCAATCGCGATAACGGTTAATCACTTATGGGGCAATATGCTCTCCAGATGGACTGACTTTTTAAATTCAGATGGAGAAAAGGAGTGGCGAAAAAGAGATTTGGAATTTGAAGATGTAATTCAAAGTCAGGCAGAATTAGAGGCAAAATGGGATGAAGGATGGGCCTGCTTGTTTACAGCATTGAATAGCATAAATGAAAATAATTTCAATCAAAAAATATTCATTCGTAATCAAGAACACAGCATAATTGATGCCATTCACAGACAGTTGGCGCATTATGCCTATCACATTGGTCAAATTGTTTATGTAGGGCGCATGATTAAAGGTAAAGAATGGAATAGCTTAACCATTCCCAAGGGTAAATCAGCTGATTTCAACGCTAAAAAATTTGCTCAAGGAAAACACAGTGGTCATTTTTCAGATGATTTGAAATAGGAAATTATGAGAAGCCTAATTATAAAATTGAGTGCTATTCTAATTAGCATTTTGATCGCCTTACTAATTGGTGAATTGATTTTTAGAGCACTTCTTTTTAGCAATTTTCAACTTTCTAAAGACATTAAAGACCCATCCCTTTTTACAGAATTAATCGAGCACCAAGGTGAAACTATATTTACTGATGATTACTTTAAGCTTCGTTTTCTTTTCGACCCAAATTACTCGCACCAATTAAATCATAGCACTTTGGGATGGATGGGCTCTTTTTACGGAGCTAGCTACAGACATTTTGATGAGGATGAAATCAAAGGTCGTCGGCCAGTTCTCATTTATGGTGACTCCTTTGCTCATTGCATTGATAGTACCACTTGCTTTGAAGAGTTTCTAAATCAAGATACAAGCTTTAACAAAAACCACTACTTCTTAAACTATGGAGTTGGCGGTTATGGAGTGGACCAAATTTCCATATTACTAGACTCAACCATAGACCTTTATGAGAAGCCTTTTGTGGTTTTAAGTCTATTAACGTATGACTTGGACCGATCCATGTTAAAATTTAGAGACGCACAAAAGCCCTACTTTGAACTAGCAAACAATTCATTGGATTTAAAAGCAGTTCCTTTATATGAAAGCAATCAGAAATATGTAGATGAAAACCCACCCGCCATTACTTCTTACTTATGGAATCGGTTTAAAAGCAGTGATTTCAACTTTTTTGAAAAGAATGACTTAAAATACAAAGCCGAAGAATATGTAGAGCATTCTAAACAACTAAATACTGCTATAATTGATAAAATGATAGCAAGCATGAAAGAAAGAAATATCGATTTTGTCTTTCTAATCTTTCATAAAACAAGCAGTAGTTTAGACAATTGGCGATTAAGCTTTCTTCGTCAAGTATTATCAGAGAGAGAGATTCCTTATTTTGTAGACAGAGAGCTATACCACGAAGTAAAAACAGCTGGCTTTACTGAAGACTCCATTTTTACTATTGTAAATGATGGACACCCTACTACCACTGCCAATAGTTTGGTCGCACAAAAAATCAAGGATATTATTTTAGATAAAGAAAAAAGGGAAAGATTAACAAAAAATCAATTAGCATGGAGAGATCCCGCATATGTACAATTGATGGTGTATGAAGAGGCCATTGTAAATGACCAAGATTGGTTTAAAACCGTAGCCAAACAGGCAGTAGAAAAAGGTATTCCAATTGATAGCTCAGTTTACTTAAATGCAAGGTATATGCTAGAAAGTGAAAGTAAGCTGACTTTAAAAGATATTCACTTCTTTAAAAATCAAATCAAAAATTCTGATAGTTGGCTCAATCAAGTTGAACAAAAGGCTATAGAGAAAAACATAAGCCTTGATAGTATGATTCAACTGGATGCCGAGTATATGTATGACCGGCACTTAATTTCATTCGATTATTAAGAATTTTTTACTTGAATACCTTAATCTTAAACAACTCCCTCCATTGCTTGTTAAGTAAGATTGCCTCGATTTAAACGATTTTGAAATAGTACTTTTGCAGCCCTATTATGCGATTAGCAGATTTAAAAGAACGCTACCAAAACGACCCCCGCTTTTCTTCCATTGCGGAGCAGTTTCGTAATGCCCAATTATCTCATGTTCACTTAAAAGGTACCGCAGGAAGTTTTAATGCTTTGGCGGCTTATGGCATCTCGAAGCAATTGCCAGTTCACCAATTTTTGGTACTTCCAGATAAAGAAGAAGCTGCTTATTTTTTGAATGATTTAGAAGCTTTAGTTGGAGAAAGAGCGCTGTTTTATCCGGCTTCATATCGCAGGGCATACGAGCTTGAAAAGACAGACAATGCCAACATACAATTAAGAGCAGAAGTATTGAATAAAGTTGCCGCTAGAGAGCAACAGTACTTTATAATCAGCTATCCAGATGCACTTTCTGAATATGTTATTACTGAAAAAAATCTTCAGAAAAACACCTTAGAAATTAACTTAGGAGATGACCTAAGCATTGATTTCTTAATTGAAACATTGAATGAGTACGAGTTTGAACGTGTTGATTTTGTTGGCGACCCAGGTCAATTTTCAGTTCGAGGGGGAATTGTAGATATCTATTCTTTTGCCAATGAAAACCCCTATCGCTTGGAGTTTTTTGGAGATGAGATTGACTCCATCCGTTTATTTGATCCTGCTTCTCAGCTTTCAATTAAAAAATTAGAACGTATTGCCATTTTGCCCAATGTGCAAAACAAAAGAGTTGAAGAAAGTCATGTTCCCATTTTTGACTTTTTACCAACCAATACGCTTTATTGGTTTAAAGATTTTAGTATTTGTCGTGATAAAGTGGACAAAATGTTTATTAAAGCCGAAGAAGCTTTTGATAACCTCAACAGCCCCACAAAACACGATCGCCCTCAAGACTTATTCATCAATAAGGATGAGTTTATTCGCTCTTCCTTAAAGCTAAACACCATTG
Source organism: uncultured Flavobacteriales bacterium (assembly GCA_913052515.1). The sequence continues at coordinate 8,332 of CAJXFJ010000004.1, forward strand.
AATTTGGTCAGCAGCATTATTTTGAGGCAAATTATACAGCTCGTTTTAAAATCAGCCCACAGCCTGCCTTTAATAAAAACTTTGAACTACTTTCTGAAAACCTGCGCAACAATACAGAGGAAGGGCTTGAGAATATTTTAGTGGCAAACAATGCCAAACAAATTGAGCGATTATACTCGATTTTTGAAGATTTGGGTAAAGAGCATGAAATGCAAACTTTACTTTTTTCAATACATGAAGGATTTGTGGATCATGAGCAGAAACTGGCCATTTACACCGATCATCAAATCTTCAATCGCTATCATCGCTTTCGACTTAAAGAAAGTTTTAAGAAGAAAGACCAAGCCATTACGCTTAAAGAGCTTAACAATTTAGAACCTGGCGATTTTATCACCCATATAGACCATGGAGTTGGAAAATTTTCTGGTCTTGAAAAAATTAATGTAGACGGCAAGCAACAGGAAGCAATTCGAATCTTGTATAAAAATCGAGATATTTTATACGTTAGTATTCATTCTTTACACCGCATTTCAAAGTTTGTCAGCAAAGATGGCACACCACCTAAAGTAGATAAGTTAGGTTCCGATTCGTGGAAAAAAATCAAGCAGAAGACCAAGAAAAAGGTTAAAGAAATTGCTTATGATTTAATTAAGCTTTACGCTGAACGTAAATCGAAAACTGGTTTTGCGTACACACCTGACACCTATCTACAAAACGAATTAGAAGCTAGCTTTTTATACGAAGACACCCCAGATCAATTTAAGGCGACACAAGATGTAAAGCAAGACATGGAATCTGAAATCCCAATGGACCGTTTGGTTTGTGGCGATGTTGGATTTGGAAAAACAGAAGTTGCCATACGAGCTGCCTTTAAAGCGGTAACCGATAGCAAGCAGGTGGCGGTTTTGGTTCCTACAACTATTTTGGCTTGGCAACATTATCAAACCTTTAAAAATCGTTTAAAAGGATTTCCCGCAAAGGTCGATTACATTAATCGTTTTAAAACTAAAAAGCAGCAAAGCGAAACCTTGAAGAAGCTTGCCAATGGAGAAATTGACATTTTAATTGGAACGCATCGAATCGTTGGCAAAGACATAAAGTTTAAGGACTTGGGCTTAATGATTGTAGATGAAGAGCAAAAATTTGGAGTAAGTGTAAAAGACAAGCTTAAAACCATGAAGGTGAATGTGGATACCTTAACCTTAACAGCAACACCAATTCCAAGAACGCTTCAGTTTTCTTTAATGAAGGCTCGAGATCTTTCTGTGATCAATACTCCCCCACCCAACCGACAGCCCATTTTAACAGAGGTTCACACTTTTAATGAAGAGTTAATTCGAGACGCCATTCAATATGAAGTTAGTCGTGGTGGACAAGTTTTCTTCATTAACAACCGTGTGCAAAATTTAAAAGAAGTTGCTGGTTTAATCCAACGTTTAGTTCCAGACGCTAAAGTGCTTACCGGTCACGGACAAATGAGTGGCGATGAATTGGAAGAACGTATGATGGCCTTCATCAATGGAGATTATGATGTATTAGTAGCCACTACTATTATAGAAAGCGGTTTGGATATTCCAAACGCCAATACCATTATTATTAATAACGCTAACAATTTTGGCTTAAGTGATTTACACCAAATGCGTGGTCGAGTTGGTCGCTCAAACAAAAAAGCCTTTTGTTATTTACTTGCACCACCAACGGTTTCTTTAACCCCGGAGGCTAGAAAAAGACTTCAAGCCTTAGAGCAATTTTCTGATTTGGGCAGTGGTTTTCAAATCGCTATGAAAGATTTGGATATTCGAGGAGCAGGTAATTTGCTTGGCGCAGAACAAAGTGGATTTATTTCAGAAATTGGTTTCGACATGTATCAGAAAATTCTGAATGAAGCCATTCAAGAACTGAAAGAAACGGAATTTAAAGACCTATATCAGGATGAACCGCAAGCCTTTGTTCAGGATTGTGCCATTGAAACAGATTTAGAAATCCAAATTCCTGATAGCTATGTTACCAACATATCCGAACGAATAAATTTATACAAAGAGCTTGACAACAGTGAAAAGGAAGAGGAAATTACCGCTTTTGAAGAAAAATTAATCGACCGTTTTGGCCCAATTCCAGAGGCTACTCAAGAAATGATTAAAGCTGTTAAACTACGTTGGATTGCCAAAGAAATTGGTTTAGAAAAAGTGGTTCTCAAGCAGCAAAAAATGGTTTGCTACTTTGTTTCAAATCAAGAATCCCCCTATTTTCAATCGCCTGCTTTTAGTAAGGTTTTACAGTATGTGCAACAAAATCCAAATCGCTGTAAACTTAAGGAACGCAAAGAAAAGCTAAGCTTAGTTTATGAAGGTGTAAAAAGTGTACAGCAAGCTATGGAATTGTTGAAAGGAGTTTTAGCTGAAACATAAAATAAAACCCATTCTTTCGAGTTAGTGTAGCAGTTACCAATTCTAGCTACTACTTATGACCGAGTTTCTCAAAAGACTCCTCTTATTTTTATTTTTAACCTTTATAATTCAAGTTTCATACTCTCAAAAGTTAGATTGGGTTAAAACTTTTGGGGATTCTCTTTACGATGGAGGAATTTGTTTAAGCTATGATACCTCAAGTAAAATTGTATTAGCTGGTCTTTTTAGCAATTCATTAACTTACCAAGTTGACTCAACTTCATATTCATTGCAAACGACAAGCACTGAAACGATTTTTCTAATGAAATTAGACAAAAACGGGAACACAGTATGGGCAAGATCAACTGGCCTACATGCTACCCCCGTTAAAGTGATGGTAGACTCACGAAATAATATTTTTATTGTAGGCAAATTCACCGGTATTATTAATATTCCTTCAATTCCATTCATTCAATCAAATGGGGGTTATGATATCTTCTTTTGTAAGCTTAGCCCTGAAGGAAATATGATCTGGATTAAAACATTTGGGAGTACTGCTGATGAAAGTGCAACAGCCCATATAGACAACAATGATCACATCTACATAAGTGGCAGGTATTTAAATACGGTCAACTTTAGTACCGATACACCAGGGTTCATTAGACAATCAAACGGGAAGTCTGATATTTATACATCAAAATGGGAAAATAATGGTAAAATAATTTGGCTACAAACAGGAGGGGGTAATGAAAATGAAATGATTACAACTTCCATTTCAGATGAAAATCAAAACATTTATTTAGGCGGATATTTTAGAAATTCCATTAATTTGACTTTTAACAATACTAACTCATACCTTAACGGAAACAATTACGGCAATCTTTTTATAATCAAATTAGATTCACTTGGCAATTTAAAGTGGTCGAAAACTATAAACGGAAGTTGGGAGTGTAATCTTTCTGAAATAGTCCTAGATTTTAAAGGGGGCATATTTTTAACAGGAGTTTTCAAGGATTCTTTGACATTTGTAAATGATAATGAAAGACAAAATTGTGTTGGTGGAAACTGTGGTTTTATTGCCAACTTAAAACTTGACGGTACGTTCTCATGGTCAAAAACAATTGAAAGCACTCACAGACTGAGTATAGAATCAGCGATTGCAGACTCCAATTCCAACCTTTTTATAGCAGGTTCGCATTATGGTAGGACTGATTTTGATCCAGGACCTTGTGTAGAAGAGAAAATAAGCTTAAGCCCAACCAATATTATCTTAGGAAAATACGATAGTTTGGGGAACCTTATAAATTCAATAGCATTTGAACGTATTTCTTCTCCCCAAATTATAACCAATGCTACTTTAGACATTCTACCTATAGAAGACGGAGTAATAAATACAGGTGGATACTCAGGACAAACAGATTTTGATGCAGATACAGGAACACAATACAGACAAAGTAATGGAAATAGTGATGTTTTCATTAATAAAATTAGTTTTTGCCAAAAGCAGGGCACTTCCTCAACCCTGACTATTTGCAAGGGTGACACTGTATTGTTAGGCTGTAAAATTATATCGCAAGAAGGAGTTTATAAAGAAGTAATTAAACTTAGTAATGGTTGTGACAGTATAAACCAAATTTCTGTTATCATAACTCCTTCTTCCACGGATACAGTAGTTTATGAATTATGCAAAGGCGATAGCCTGACATTGTTTAATGATGTTCATAAAAAAGATACTGTCATTAAAAAGATTTTTCAAAACAGCTTTGGGTGTGATAGTACTATTGTTAGAAAGCTAATATTTCATGAAACAGCATCAAAGACATTTTATTTTGAGATATGTGAAGGAGAGTCAATTCAAATTGGATCAAATTTTTATTCTAAAAGTGGAATATTCCAAGACACTTTGCTAAATCAATATGGCTGTGACAGTCTAGTACACACCACATTATTAGTTAAGCAGGTAGATACGACTTTTCAACAAATCAATTTATGCGAGAATGACACTTTCTATGTCGGCACAAGCGCTTACACAAAAGCAGGTATATTTCTAGACACTCTAGTTGGTAAAAACAGCTGCGACAGTCTAGTCTATACTCAAATTTCAATAAACAAAAATGCTGAATACACTCAGACTATTTCGCTCTGTAAAGGAGAGAGTTTTCAAATCGGAGATAGTATTTATACTCAAGCGGGGATTTATGAAAACATTTTTGTAACAAAAAATGGCTGCGATAGCATAGTTAGAACCCAAATCTTAAAAAATGACCTAACCTTATTTCACTCTCCTCAAGAGAATTTGATTAGTCTTTTGATTAGTAATCAGAGCTATCAATGGCTCAATTGTGATTCTATGAGGACATTGCTTAACGACACTTTGCAAAATTTCAGCTATACACAAAATGGAAATTATGCAGTAGTGTTACAAAGTGCTGCTTGTTCTGATACATCAGATTGTATTCAAGTTAATTATTATGAAGAGTTTGAGTTTAAACTTTATCCAAACCCAAGTAAAAACTACTGTAAAATTGAGGTTCCATCTTCTGGGCAATTGCGAATCTTTGACCTAAGAGGAGCTCTATTGAAAAATATAACTTATAGCAATCCGGGTAAATACCACTTAGAACTACATCAATTTGCAGCGGGGATATATTTGATTGAATTTGAAGGAGAGCTAAAAAAAGTGGTTAAACAACTTGCAGTAATAAAATAAAATTATGTTCAATAAACTTTACTATATATTTCCCCAAACCTATAAAGTGAATTCTAGGTTATAACTCTTTTTTAGAGATAAAAAGTTTCTCTTTTTTGCATTAAAGTGGTTTAATCTATTTTCCCTTCTACTGAGAAGATCTTCAAAACCGAATGCATTTAAATAAGTGGGCTTGAGATAGTTGAGAATCAATATAGTCGCTAGATGGTTTTGAGCACATGGTAAACCCTTTGCTTTTATAAAACACATTGTTTTCTACTTACTAAGCACTCTTTAACTTTCCCGATAATTTGTGGCATGAGGTTATAGGAGGCAATCTTTAGTTCAAAACAATACTTTAGAATATTGATTTAACATCCAAAGTCTTCTCTTTATATCAATTTCCATTTTATAATTACTTTCCTTTCTCAGCGTCTTTTTCATATTTAGACTGTTCATTTCAAAAAGGACGCATAGAAGATGAGGAAACCTATCTAATTAACTATTACCCAAAAGCTACTCTGATTTTAGGCAATTAAAAGAAGTGCTATAATCTCGAAATGTGAATCAGTTAAACAATCTAGTCTTTCAAATACAAGGGTTTTTCAAACCTATAGCATTATAAAAGAAAAGCTAAGCTTAGTTTATGAAGGTGCAAAAAGTGTACAGCAAGCTATGGAATTGTTAAAAGGAGTCATAAAATAAAACAGGGAACAAACTTTCGAATGCTCCCTGCTTTCCTAATTTCAATAGCTTACCGTCACATAAACTTTTCACTTGGTTTTCATAATGTATAAAGCAGATTCCTGATTATTTTCTACCAGGAATGATTGTATTTTTATTAACCTAATTAATTCAATTCTCTACTTCCAAGTCGATTAGGTGCATTAAAGACGAAGTCGTTTTCTAATGGTTGCTTTTGCACAAATTATTTTTAGTAACTAAGCCTAACAAAAAAAGGCAAGAAAGAATTTTCTCGCCTTCAAAAAACCAAAAAAATGAACTCCTACTGTTTAACTAGTTTTTGTACTTGATTTCCATAACGGAGAATGTAAATACCTTGGTCCAATTCAGTGACATTTAAAACTGTTCTTCGGTTTCGAATACGAACTTCTTGGATCAAACGACCTTGTAAATTATAAATCTGTAATGCCTCTTGTTGTGCAGCTGATTTAAACCCTTTTACCTCTACTACTATTTGAGACTTAGTTGGATTAGGATAAATCAATAAAGGTGACTCATCTGTTTTTAATGGCTCATAAAGAGAAGTGGCAATATTACTCTCCCAAAAACTTTGAGCGGAGTCTAAATAATTAAGCATGGTCGTTTTACTACCCAATTGTCCCCCGCCAGCTACTTGAGCATAACCAATGACCATTTCTATGGTTTTACTTTGATTAGGCTGAAGCGAAAACCAAGGAATATGACCCACTCCCCTTCTATCTCCAGGTGCATTGGGAACCGGGCCTGCATACTCAGGCCAGTTTTCAGTAAACATATAGCGGGTTATTGCACCTGTGGTATTATTCACTCCATTACCACCAAACCTTATCGGACTCCCATCGATCCATCTACCATCTAAATAATTCATCCATATTTGTGGATTAAAAGGATCCCCATTAACGCCCCCTCCAATGTTGTAATAAACAAATCCATCCATGCTATCTGATAAAAACTTGAGCCCTAGATAGGGTGGGTCTGCACCATAGCCATTTAAACCATTAAAATTTTCATCAAAACCATCTCCATTGTATACATAAAAGACATTCTCTAAGCTATCACAACCCACATAATCATCTCGTGGATCTCCCAAATCAAAGTCCATAAACATTCCCATTTTTACTGAATCAAGTATGAAGCTAGAACGATTATACAATTGATAAGAGATAAAGAGACTCTGATGCAGAACTGAATCATTCGGTCTATTAAATCCATATAACATGCCATGGTATTCAACATCATTCTTATGATTAATCCAATAAATGGCTTCATCGCCTTTTATTATTGGATACTCTCCAAGACTTGGTTCAT
>CAJXFJ010000005.1 GCA_913052515.1 uncultured Flavobacteriales bacterium
TGGAACTAATACTAAGTTTAACGATATTGAAGAGGAATTTGCTTTTGGTCACTCAAATGATAGATTTAGAGCATCCAACCATTCTAGTGCTAAACATGATGGATATTGTTGAACGTAATAAGCAAAGTATTGATGTTAAAGGTCTAGAAAAAGAATTGGGAGTACCTATTGTTGCAATGAATGCAAGAATAGGAAAAGGTTTAGATCAATTAAAAGAGCGCATTGCAAATTACACCTACCAAAAGGCTCCTAAAATAGTTGAAGAACACCAAAGTAAAGATCCTCTAAACAATACAGTAGAGCGATTCAAACGTATCAAAAGTATTTTAGCAAAAACACTACAATCAGATGGACCAGCTAAAACGGCTGAAACCACCCGAAAGATTGACCAAGTTTTTACGCATTCAGTTTGGGGATTTGTCATTTTCCTTTTTATTCTCTTCCTAATATTTCAAGCCATTTTTTCTTGGTCCACCTACCCTATGGATTGGATTGAAAACGGCTTTCTAGTATTTGGAGAGTTCGTTTCTAATACTTTACCTGAAGGGATTTTAAATGATTTGATCGTTGAGGGAATCATTGCAGGTTTGGGCGGAATTGTCATTTTTATTCCTCAAATCGCTTTGCTTTTTATGTTTATTGCCATTTTAGAAGACACCGGTTATCTATCAAGAGTAAGTTACTTAACAGATACTGTTTTGAAGAAATTTGGCTTAAACGGACGGTCAATCATTCCACTCTTAGGTGGCGCAGCATGTGCTGTACCTGCTATTATGAGTGCCCGAACTATTAGCAACAAAAAAGAACGACTACTTACCATATTTGTAACCCCACTCATTAGTTGTTCAGCTAGAATTCCTGTTTACACTTTGCTCATTGCCTTGGTTATCCCAGCTGAAAAGCAGTTGTATGGGTTTAATTTACAAGGTGTAGTGATGATGGGACTTTACTTACTTGGTTTTTTTGCCGCACTCGGAACTGCTTTTCTACTAAAATATTGGGTTAAAACAGATGAACGAAGCCATTTCATTATGGAACTTCCCATTTACCGCATGCCTAGATGGAAAAATGTAGGCATGACGATTTACAATAAAGTCAAAGTATTTTTATTTGAAGCAGGTAAAATAATCATAGCTGTTTCCATTGTCTTATGGGTATTGTCTTCTTATGGTCCTGGAGACCAAATGGCTAAAATTGATCAGAAATATGAGAAAATTGAACTTCAATCTGAAGAAGACCTAGGCAAGAATCAAGGTCAAATTGCCAACGAAAAACTAGAAGCTTCTTACGCTGGGCACATTGGGAAGTTTATCGAACCTGCCATTAAACCACTAGGATTTGATTGGAAAATTGGAATTTCCATCATCACCTCTTTTGCTGCTAGAGAAGTTTTTGTGGGCACTATGGCAACCTTGTATAGCGTAGGGGATGAAGAAAATACAGCCTCGATTAAAGAAAAAATGGCGAGAGCTACCAATCCAACAACGGGTGAAAAAATATATACCAAAGCGACAGGTTATTCCCTACTAATATTCTATGCTTTTGCCTTACAATGCATGGCCACAGTAGCCATTGTAGTAAAAGAAACAGGCGGTTGGAAGTGGCCCATCATTCAATTGGTGTATATGGGCGCTTTAGCCTACTTTGCTAGCCTTTTGGTTTTTCAGCTGTTTTCATAAATGTCGAAAGTTTTATTGAAATACATTCCTGAAGAAGCTCTTCCTCTGGTTGCAGAATGGCTCAAAAAATACCATTTACACCTCAGAATAAGCAAAAGCAGAAAAACCAAACTTGGCGATTTTAGACCGGCTTATCAAGGAAAACCAGCTAGAATCTCAGTGAATGGCGACTTAAATCCATTTCATTTTATCATTACTTTAACACATGAGGTAGCTCATGCTGCTGTATGGGAAAAACACAAACGAAAGGCCTTACCACACGGCCTAGAATGGCAAAATACCTATGCAGAAATGTTGAACCAAATGAGGCAGATTGTTGATTTTCCAGAGCAGGTCCAAAAGGCACTTCAACAGCATTTATATCGTCCGAAGGCTTCTAGTTGTAGCGACCCTATTTTGTACAAAGCACTAAAAAGTATTGACCAACCAAATGACCTTCAATTACTCGAAGAGCTTAAAGAAGGCAGTTACTTTAGCTTTCACGAAAGCAGACATTTTAAAAAAGGAAAAAAACGAAGAACACGTTTTGAATGCATAGATTTAAACAACAAACGGCTTTATCTGATTAGTGGATTGGCTGAAGTAAAGCTTATAGAAAAGTGATTTTTTCCTTTCGTGTATAATGGAGGAATCAGACTTTGTAAATCACTACTTTTGAAAACCAAACAAAGAAGAAAAATGGAACGTAAGAACAACTATTGTGTGATCATGGCAGGAGGTATTGGCAGTAGATTTTGGCCAATGAGCAGAACACAATTTCCAAAACAGTTTATCGATATATTAGGAACCGGTCAAACGCTTATTCAGCAAACTTTTGACCGCTTGGAGAAGTTGGTTCCCAAAGAGAATATTTTAATTGTTACAAATGAATTATACAAACAATTAGTAATTGACCAATTGGGCGTTGCAGAAGATCAAGTTCTGTGTGAACCAAGTAGAAGAAATACAGCACCTTGCATTGCTTTTGCTAATTATAAAATTGCCAAGCAAAATCCCAATGCAAACATCATTGTAGCACCTGCTGATCATTTGATTTTAAAGGAGCAAAAGTTTGTTGAGGTCATGGAAAAAGCCTTGAGTTTTACGGCTGAAAATGATGCTTTGGTAACCCTTGGAATTAGTCCGAGTAGACCGGATACTGGATACGGTTACATTCAATTTGACGATAGCGACGATGCTGACATTAAGAAAGTAAAAACCTTTACTGAAAAACCCGATTTAGAATTAGCCAAGCAGTTTTTAGAAAGTGGTGACTTTAGCTGGAATTCTGGCATGTTTATTTGGAGTTTAGCTTCAATCAACAAAGCCTTTGAAAATTTACTCCCAGAAATGGATAGCCTTTTTAAAGAGCAAAAAGATGCATTTCATACCGCTGATGAAACGGAAGCCATTGAACAAATTTATTCTGTTTGTAAGAGTATTAGTATAGATTATGGCATTATGGAAAAATCTGAAAATGTTTACGTGATAAGCGCAGACATTGGTTGGTCAGATTTGGGAACATGGGGGTCTATTTACACACATCTAGACCATGATGACCATAGAAATGCTGTAGTTGGTAAAAATGTAATGCTCTATGATTCGGAAGATTGCATAGTAAGTGTTCCTAAAGACAAATTAGTAGTCCTCCAAGGATTGAAGGACTACATCGTTGTTGAAGCTCATGACACTTTGTTGGTTTGCAAAAAAGAAGATGAGCAAAAAATCAAAGAATTTGTTACAGATATAAAGCTTAATAAAGGAGAGAAATTTGTTTAGTATCTCCTTTAATAATCCGCTTCTCGGTATTTAATTTTTCCTGTTTTAACTGTTACTTTAATGCCCTTTTCTTCGGCAATTGTTTTACTAAAATTGCCAATAATTTCGAGTACATCGTAGTCTACTCTTACTGAATCAGTCATGTCAATTTCTACTTCAGTATTAGCTTCAATCTTATTTAGCTCTTGCTGAATGGCCGCTTTATTTAGGAATGAAACTTCTTCAGACAATTTCATCTGAATTTTATTTCCACCTTGATCGCTCTCTTTTTTATGTAAGAAGAAAGAATTCTGGAAGTTATCCAACAAAATCATAAACATGGCTACTCCAACTCCTAGACCGATACCAATTAGCAAATCAGTAAAAACAATACCCAAAATGGTAATAACAAAAGGTAGAAATTGTTTTGGCCCAAGGCTATACATTTTCTGAAACAAACTAGGTTTAGCTAATTTAAATCCTACCACAAAAAGCACACTCGCTAATACGGCAAGTGGCACATAATTGAGCACCTTAGGAATTAGAATAACACTAAACAGCAATAAAAAGCCATGAATAATAGCCGACATTTTTGTTTTTCCACCAGATTGAATATTAGCTGAACTTCGTACAATCACTTGGGTAACTGGCAAACCTCCAATTAAGCCAGAAACCATGTTTCCGGCCCCTTGAGCTAATAGTTCTCTATTAGTTGGTGTCACTCTTTTCTTAGGATCTAACTTATCGGTAGCTTCTACACTTAATAAAGTTTCTAAACTAGCCACTACTGCAATTGTAATGGCTACTACATAAATCTGTGGATTTCCAAGCTGACTAAAATCTGGCAAGGTAAACTGCCCAAAAAAGGAACTCATGCTTTCGGCTACTGGTACACTCACCAAATGACCTTTTTCAATCGCCCACTCTGGGAAATAAGCGGAAGTTACAATTTGGTAGATGATACCAAAGGCAACCGCAACAATTGGCCCTTGAATAATGGTAAAAACCTTTGCTTTCTTCATCAATACTTTTTCCCAAAAAATGAGAATAAACAAGGCAACAACTGATACCAATAAGGCAGGAGGTGAAATATAATCTAGCATATTAATTAGCTCCGAAAAGGTATTTTCCCCATCTGGTTGAGAAAAGCCTAAATCACCTTCATAGTCCGCATCGTAACCAAATGCATGTGGAATTTGCTTTAAAATAATAATGATTCCAATACCACTTAGCATTCCTTTAATCACAGATGACGGAAAATAGTAGCCGATTATTCCTGCTCTTAAAACACCTAAAATAATCTGTAATAAACCGCCAATCATAACGGCCAATAAAAAGGTTTCATAGGCTCCTAAATCTTGAATGGCATTCAATACAATAACGGCTAGTCCAGCAGCGGGTCCACTCACTCCTAAAGCGGATCCACTAAATATCCCCACTACAATTCCTCCAACAATACCGGCTATTAAACCAGAAAAAAGTGGTGCTCCACTTGCTAATGCAATTCCTAAACAAAGCGGAATTGCAACAAAAAATACAACTATACTCGCTGGTAAGTCATTTTTTAGATTTTTAAATAAATCCATTGCTTAAAATGTTTTGTCCTCAATTTTTGTATTAAGGACTAAATGAAAAAAGTAATTAATAATTTGATGAATATTTAAGCAATGTACTCTGGAGGAGGGGTAGCCACTTCTATAAAATCAAAATCCCATTTTTGATAATACCTATGAAAAGCCGTTAAATGCCTAGCGCTATATTGTATTTCTAAGAAGTTCTCAGCTTGTTTTTCAAAAGCCTCTTTAACTTCTTTCACTTCATTGTTCGAGGTTTCGTTTTCCTCTTCCTGGGTAGCCACATTGATTGTAATTCGCTGTTCACCTAATAAGTTTGTGAAATAAGACAAACTTTGGATAGCAGACAAGCCAAAAAAAGTGAAGGTGGAAACCAACAACATCAGATATGTCTTTGTAATGAACTTCATCGTTTTGCTGCCTTTTGAATAGCTCGACTAAGTTACATCTTTAGAAGAAAAAGAGCGAATTATGGTTTAATAAATGAAATGCGATAAATTTCCCCTTTTGAACCTGCTGCCCATAAAGTTGAAGAATTGGGAGAAAATTGAGCCGTATTTATATTCACATCACTTCTTTTAGACCAACTTAGCCCATCATCTGCAGAAAGCTCAATACCATTGGTTCCTGCTGCTAACCACAACTTTAAAAAAGAAGAATAAGTTACAATTGACCGATAACCGTGAACTTCTCCACCCTTGGTCCAACTTTTTCCTTGGTCTTTAGAAATGACTACTTGATAGCTAGAATCTACTTTGGCATAGTCACCACCAACCGCAATAATAGAAGTGCCTCCTTGCGCAATCGAATAGATTCCTCGACTCGACTTACCTCCCCCAAAATTGGTATTGTTGGCTTGCCAAACATTTCCTTTCGGTGAAGTAAATACACGACTCTTCTCTCCTCCCAAACCAATGACATAACTTCCTTTTCTTGATGTGGTAATGCAAGAACCAGAGGCCGCAAAGCCATTCTCCAAATTAAGTGGCTTGGGCATATTATCACAGCTTATACGCTTCCAACTTTGACCAGCATCTAAGGTTTGTAAAATTAAATGGCAATCTCCTAGTCGATCGCCAAATATGATTCCTTGTTTTTTATTTTTAAAATGAACTGAATTCATAAATGCTGTTGAATCCTTGTTTTCATGAACCAAAATCCAAGTTTCTCCAGCATTTTTTGTTTTGTAGACTCGAGAAGGAAAACCAGCACTTACAACTATTGCTTCTTCTGCTGAAAATGCATGCACATCTCTAAAGTCAAGCGAATCTTGATCGGGAGCAGAAATTAACTTCCATCCCTTTCCCCCATTTTTAGTTTGCAAAATGGTTCCATTGGCTCCACTCAACCAAACGATGTTTGAATCAACAACAGAGATTCCACGTAAACTATTTGTTGTTGGTGAATTCTGTTTTTCAATTTTTAATTCATACTCTTTGATTGGCACAAACTTTTGACCACAACTAAAACTGAAAATAAGTAACAAAATAACAATTGATCGCATAAAAAATCCCGCATTTAGCGGGATTAAGTTAAGCTATTTTCAGTATTAATTTTTACTTCAAAGTACCAATCATTTTCATAGGATCTACCCATTCATCAAATTGATCTTCGGTTAAGTAACCCAAGTTTACTGCTTCTTCTTTCAGAGTTGTCCCATTTTCATGAGCCGTTTTAGCAATTTTTGAAGCTTTATCGTAGCCAATGTGTGTATTCAGTGCCGTCACCAACATTAAAGAATTATTCAAATTCTCTTTAATGTTCTTTTCGTTTGGCTCGATTCCTACCGCACAATTATCATTGAAAGAAACACAGGCATCACCGATTAAACGCGCTGATTCTAATAAATTTTTCGCCATCATGGGTTTGAAAACGTTTAACTCAAAGTGACCATTCATACCACCTGCAGCCACAGCCATGTCATTACCAATTACTTGAGCACATACCATGGTTATCGCCTCAGCTTGAGTTGGATTAACTTTTCCTGGCATAATTGAAGAACCAGGCTCATTGGCAGGAATGTTTAATTCTCCAATGCCACAACGTGGTCCTGAAGCCAACAAACGAATATCGTTGCCAATTTTCATTAAGCTAACAGCCAATTGCTTTAAAGCTCCATGCGTTTCAACAATGGCATCATGTGCCGCCAATGCTTCAAATTTGTTCTCAGCCGATTTAAAAGGCAAGCCAGTAAATTCAGCAATGTAATCAGCAACTTTATTTGCATAACCTTCAGGCGTATTAATTCCTGTTCCTACGGCAGTGCCTCCTAAAGCAATCTCAGAAAGGTGATCTAAAGTGTTTCTCAAGGCTTTTAAACCATGGTCTAATTGCGACACATATCCTGAAAGCTCTTGACCAACCGTAAGTGGTGTAGCATCCATCAAATGGGTTCTACCAATTTTTACCACATTCATAAAAGCCTCTGACTTGGCTTTTAAAGTATCGCGTAATTTTTCTACTCCGGGTATAGTCGTTTCAACCACCATTTTGTAGCAAGCAATGTGCATTCCGGTTGGAAAAGTATCGTTTGAAGATTGAGACTTATTCACATCGTCATTCGGATGGATAAAGCGCTCTCCTTCTCCTAACTTATTGCCTTGCAATACATGAGCTCGGTTTGCAATTACTTCATTGGTATTCATATTTGATTGGGTACCTGAACCAGTTTGCCAAACCACCAATGGAAATTGATCGTCCAATTTACCTGCTAATATTTCATCGCAAACTTGACCAATTAAATCTCTCTTTTCAGTTGGTAAAACACCTAATTCCGCATTGGTGTAGGCAGCTGCTTTTTTTAAGTAGGCAAAACCTCGTACAATTTCTAAAGGCATTTGCTGCTTGCTATCGCCAATTTTAAAGTTATTTCTAGAGCGCTCTGTTTGTGCTCCCCAGTATTTTTCGGCAGGAACTTGAACATCTCCCAAACTATCTTTTTCAATTCTGTACTCCATGTGAATTAGATTTTATTTTTTGATTCGTTATTTGCGGTAATTTATGCGTAAAATTGCAGAGAAATTTTATTCAAAGCTATGTTTACAGCAGGTTTTTTATTGTTTTTAGCCATTTTTTCTTTGGCATTTTGGGTGTTGATTTTCTTATCTGCTTTTGCCCTACCTTATTCGATTACCATGTATGTAGTTGAAAAATTGAAAGGTGGCAAGCATTCTAAAGAAGAAACAGAAGAAGCAGCTTAAAAAAGCTCTTTCACTCTTTCCGGAGGTCTTCCAATAACAGCCTTATTTCCATTTACTACAATTGGTCGTTCGATTAATTTTGGATTTTCAATCATAATTTCAATCCATTCTTCCGGAGAAAACGCTTTTCCTTTGAATTTCTCTTTGTAAACAGCCTCTCCTTTTCTTAACAATTCTTCTGCTTGCATATTTAACTTGGCTAACAATTGTTTCAATTCCTCAGCTGTCGGAACTTCTTTCAAGTATTCTACAATTTCAACGTCTTTGCCTTCTTCTTTAAGAATAGCAAGCGTTTCTCTGCTTTTTGTACAACGCGGGTTGTGGTAAATTTTCATTCTATATTTAAAGTTTTATTGGTGTTTCTTATTGGTTCCTGAGCCGTACTCCATCAAAAATGCTTTTATAAACTCATCCAAACCTCCATTCATCACATCATCCACATTGGAAGATTCATGATTGGTTCTCACATCTTTTACCATTTTATAAGGATGCATCACGTAGTTTCTAATTTGAGAACCCCATTCTATTTTCTTTTTATCGGCTTCAATTTCTGCACGTTTTTCCTCTCGCTTTCGCATTTCAATCTCAAACAATTGAGATTTTAATAGTTGCATTGCTTTTTCTTTATTAGCTAATTGCGAACGAGACTCGGTGTTATCAATGACAATCCCACTAGGCTTGTGATGCAAACGAACTCCAGTTTCTACCTTGTTTACATTCTGACCACCAGCACCTCCTGAACGGAAAGTATCCCAACTAATATCCGCAGGGTTAACTTCAATTTCTATGCTATCGTCAACCAAAGGATAAACATAAACCGAAGCAAAAGAGGTATGACGTTTGGCGTTTGAATCAAATGGAGAAATACGAACCAAACGATGTACTCCATTTTCACCCTTTAAGTAACCAAAGGCAAACTCCCCTTCAAATTCAAGGGTTACTGTTTTTATTCCCGCAACATCGCCTTCTTGGTGATCTAGCTCTTTGATGTTCATGCCATTTTTTTCTCCCCACATCAAATACATTCTCATCAGCATTGAAGCCCAGTCACAACTTTCTGTTCCACCTGCTCCAGCAGTAATTTGTAAGACGGCATTTAGAGAGTCTTCTTCTGCACTTAGCATATTTTTAAACTCCAAATCCTCTACTCCTTCTTCAGCCTTTTCAAAAGCTTGCATAACCTCAGCTTCCGTTGCCCCTTCTTCTTTGTAAAAATCATATAACACTTCAAGGTCATCTACCAAGCCTTTTACTTGGTCATACCCATCTGTCCAAATTTTTTTATTTCTAATCTGTCTTAAAATAACTTCCGCTTCTTTGGGATTATCCCAAAATTCAGGCAAATGTGTACGTTGTTCCTCTTGGTCAATTTCAATCTTTAAATCTTCAATGTTTAAATATCCTTTTAAAGCTTCCACTCTAGTGGCCAGACCTTTTATTTGTTCTTGTGTAATCATGAGTGCCCAAAGTTAATTTTTCCAATTTTAATTCTACTGATTTCATGCTTTTGCACGACTTTTGATATTCATCAAAAAATCAATCAACCAAGAACAATGAAAAATCCAATTATTAGCCTGAGTCTAGCTCTATTTTTTAGCTTCATTATCACTTCTTCAGCAAGTGCACAAAATCAGCAGTATAAAATAATAACAACTGTAGAATCTATAGTTCCCATGGGACTTGGACGTTCACGTATTATTGAAGAAAATGAAGATGTAGAAGTTGAAGAATTTGCAACTGAACGAACAGATGGCAAGAAGACTAGTCAAGGAAAGGTGAAAAGAAAAGAATTAAAAATTGACAATTTCACCGAAACTAAATTGTTGAACTTTTACAGTGGAGTTGGTTTAAACTTTCAAAACATTGCATCAAACGACGCCATGATTTCAGCGATGCTTACGGAAATGGCGGCTGAAGGATGGGAGCTATTTACAGTTGTAAGCGGAGTCGAAAGTGACTCAGGAAATGGGGACGGTAAAGGCATTTTTATTACCAGATATGTTTTTCGTAAAACGGTTGATGAAAGCACGAACTAAAATTAGTTTTCAATAAGTATTTGGAATTTCGGTTTAACCGCTACCTTTATATTTAGATGGCAGTTGATCAGATCCACCAAATTTTACTTCAATACTGGGGCTATTCTTCTTTCAGGGAAAAGCAAGAAGACATTATTCTTTCAGCTCTTGAAGGAAAAGACACTTTGGCATTACTGCCTACTGGAGGAGGAAAATCCATTTGTTTTCAAGTGCCTGCCCTAGCCAAAGAAGGAATATGTATTGTAATTTCTCCTTTAATTGCCCTTATGCAAGATCAAGTTGATAATTTGCAGAAAAGAGGAATTAAAGCCTTGGCCATTAGTTCTGCATTGAGCCGAAAAGAGATTGATATTGCTTTAGACAATGCCGCTTACGGGGATTTTAAGTTTTTATATGTTTCACCAGAGCGACTTGAGACGGAACTTTTTCAAGCTCGCTTGAAAAAAATGAATGTAAATCTGATTGCCGTTGACGAAGCCCATTGTATTTCGCAATGGGGTTATGATTTTAGGCCATCTTATTTAAACATTGCTCACCTAAGAGAATTGTTACCTCATGCTCCTTTTTTAGCTTTAACCGCCACTGCAACACCAAATGTAGTGGAAGACATTCAAGAAAAACTTTTGTTTAAGGCGAAGCATGTAATCCAAAAAAGCTTTGAACGGAAAAATCTAGCCTATGTGGTTCTTCATGAAGAAGATCAATACAAACGCATGTTAAAAGTAATTTCAGGCGTTAAAGGTAGTGGTATTGTTTATGTAAATCGAAGAAAAAAATGCAAGGAAGTCACCCTCTTTTTAAGTGAAAATGGGATTTCGGCAGACTATTATCATGCAGGTTTAAATCACAGTCAAAGAAATGAAAAACAAGAAGCTTGGATTAATAATCGAATTCAAGTAGTAGTGGCAACAAATGCTTTTGGAATGGGCATTGACAAAGCAGATGTTCGATTTGTAATTCATTTGGATTTACCTGAATCCTTAGAAGCTTATTTTCAGGAAGCAGGAAGGGGCGGTAGAGATGGCAAAAAAGCTTATGCGGTTTTATTGATGACACCCTCCATGGGAAATGATTTAAAGAAACAAATTGAACAGTCATTTCCTGAAATTAAAACCATTAAAAAAGTTTATCAGTGTTTGGGAAATTTCCTTCAACTTCCTATTGGCAGTGGCGAGAATCAAAGTTTTGATTTCAATATTGCTGAATTTGCCGAGCGCTACTCCATGCATCCGATAGAAGCCTATCACAGTTTACATTTTCTTGAAAAAGAAGGGTATCTAGTCCTTTCCGAAAACTTTTCTAACCCTTCAAGAATTCATATTTCTGTCAATAAAAGTGACTTGTATAAGTTTCAAGTTGAAAATCCAACATACGACTCATTTATAAAGGGTTTGCTTCGCAGTTACGGTGGACTATTCGATGGCTTTGTTAAGATTAATGAACAGGTATTGGCAAAAAATCTCAAGTTAAATACACAACAGCTAATTACTAAACTCAAAAACTTACAAAAGCTCGAATTAATAGATTATGAAGCTCAAAGTAGCCTGCCGAAGATTACATTAACTACACCTAGACTTGAACAAGAGGCCCTAAGAATTTCTAAGAAAAATTATTTAGAACGTAAACAAGTAGCCTTTAAAAAGCTAGAAGCTGTATTGCATTACTCGGAGAGTCACAATCGATGTAGAAGTCAAATTCTACTCTCATACTTTGGAGAGAATGACAGCTACCGTTGCGGTGTTTGTGATGTTTGCCTTGAAAGAAACAAACTAGAATTAAACGATTTGGAGTTTGAAGAAATTAAAAAACAAATGCATGCAATTATTGATTCAGAACCGATTTCCTTAACCAATATTATTTCGCAAATTAAAGGTTATAAGGAAAAGCAAATTATTAAAGTGATTGATTTTCTACTGGATACAGGAGAGCTTAAAACAGACGGCCTTGGTTTTCAGTGGACTCATCAATCATAGCTGCAAATTCCTCTTCCGAAATCATTTTAACCCCTAATTTTTCAGCCTTCTCTTTTTTAGCAGGGCCCATTTTATCACCTGCAATCAAATAATCAGTTTTCGCTGAAATACTGCCCACATTCTTACCCCCATGATCTTCAATGGCTTGTTTTAATTCATTTCTTGAAAATTGCTGAAAAACACCAGAAACCACGAAAGTCATCCCATTTAAACTAGCCGATTTAAGCGTAGATTCTTCTTCCGCCATTTCCATCTGCAAACCAATACTGGTCAAGGTATCCACTAATTCTCGATTTCTTTCTTCTTCAAAGAAGGCTAATATACTTGCTGCAATTTTATCACCGATTTCATCTACCTCAACCAATTCCTCAAAGCTAGCTTGTCTGATTGCTTGCATACTTTTAAAGTGCTTGGCTAACTTTTTAGCAACGGTTTCACCCACGTATCGAATACCAATAGCAAAAAGCACTCGTTGGAAAGGGATTTCCTTTGATTTTTCAACGCCTTCAATCAAGTTGTTTACCGACTTCTCGGCCATCCGTTCCAATGGAAGTAAATCTTCTTTTTTTAAGAAATAAATATCTGCAATGGTCTGAATCAAACCTGCCTCATACAATTGCTCTACTGTTTCTTCACCTAATCCTTCAATATCCATCGCCTTTCGACTAATAAAGTGGGCCATTTTTCCTTTGATTTGAGGCGGACAGCCCCAGACATTGGGACAGTAATGTTGTGCCTCTCCTTCAATTCGGATTAAGCTTGTACCACACTCTGGACAAACAGTAGCGTATTGAGTTGCATTTGAATCTTTTGGTCTTAATTCCAAGTTAACGCCTACCACCTTTGGTATGATTTCTCCTCCTTTTTCTACCTGAACAGTGTCTCCTTCTCGAATATCAAGCTTCGCAATTTGGTCGGCATTGTGTAGTGATGCTCTTTTTACTGTTGTGCCGGCCAATTGAACAGGCTCCAAGTTGGCTACAGGAGTAATGGCTCCTGTTCTCCCTACTTGATAAGTTATCTCATTCAGTTTGGTTTCTACCCGCTCTGCTTTAAATTTATAGGCAATTGCCCACCGTGGACTTTTAGCGGTAAATCCTAACTCTTCTTGTAAATGATAGTCATTTACCTTCACCACAATACCATCAATCTCGAAATTTAGTTCGCTTCGCTTTTTATCCCAATATTCAATAAATTCAAAAACTTCGTCAATGTTATTGGCAGAAGCAATTAGCTTCTTTTCTTTAGAAGGAGCTTTAAAGCCCCAACTTGCTGCAGCTTGTAAATTCTCTAAATGACCATCAAAAGGCAATTTTTCTCCCAAAACGTAATACAAGTAACAATCCAATTGCCGTTCAGCAACAATAGCAGAATCTTGCATTTTTAATGTACCTGAAGCCGCATTTCTAGGGTTCGCCAAACGATCTTCTCCTGCAGCTTCTCGCTTTTCATTTAATGCCTGAAAAATTGATAAGGGATAAAAAATCTCACCCCGAATTTCAAATTCTTCAGGGTAATCTCCACGCAACTGCAAAGGCACCGAACGAATGGTTTTTACATTGGCTGTAATATCATCCCCTTGGGTTCCATCTCCACGCGTTACAGCCCTTTCAATTTTTCCATTTTTATACGAAATCCCTATGGCTACCCCATCGTATTTTAACTCACAGGTATAGCTTACTTTCTTTCCAGCCAACTTTTGCACACGTTCGTCAAAATCAATTAATTCTTCTTTGCTGTAGCTATTTGACAAAGACAGCATCGGATATTTATGCTTAACCGTTTCAAAGTTTTTAGTGATTTCGCCACCTACTCTTTTTGTGGGTGAATGATCATCTGCAAATTGAGGGTAAGCAGCTTCAAGCTCTTGAAGTTCCTTCAACTTCATATCAAATTCATAATCACTAATGCTGGGATTGTCTTCTACATAATATTTGTGATTATGCGTTCTCAATTCCTCTGTTAGGACTTCCATTTTCTTCTTGGCTTCTTCCGCTTGCATGCTGTTGTATTTCTGAAAACTCTAAATTATAAATTCACTCTCATTAAGGCTATCTTTAGGCTCACTTTTGACTATGAAATTTACAGAACGATACGCCAAATTATTCCAATACCTTTTACCTAGTCCGTTTACCATTGCCATTTTACTAAGCTTGGTAACCTTTACGATTACATTGTTTTTTACAGAAGGCAATGCTGATAGCATTGGTGGGCATGCCCTAGAGATTCTTTCTTATTGGGAAGAAGGTTTGTGGCAAAAAGGACTGATGGTATTTGCCATGCAAATGATGCTCATCTTAGTATTGGGTCATGTTTTAGCCTTAAGTCTACTAGCTACTAAAGTAATTCGAAAGATGCTGACTTATACCCAAAATACTGCAAGTGCTGCATTTTGGGTCTGTTTGTTAACCCTACTTGTCGCTTTGTTTAATTGGGGCCTAGGCTTGATTTTTGGAGCCATTTTCGCACGTAAAGTGGCTGAAGAAGCGAGAGAAAAAGGAATGAAACTAAATTACCCGCTGATTGGCGCAGCAGGCTATTCTGGTTTAATGGTATGGCATGGCGGCATTAGTGGTTCCTCACTTGCAAAAGTTGCAGAAGCAGGCCATTTAAAAGATATGATGAAGGGAATTATTGCGGATGAACAGCTGCTTTTACTTCCTAATCAAATTTCATTTTCTGAAACAGTTTTCTCAAGCATGAATGTTTATAGTAGTTTCATGGTTGTCCTGCTACTTCCGCTACTGTTGTACTTCATAGGTAAAAAGAGTAAAAACTCTCCATTACCTGAGTTCATTAAAAATGATAAAATTGAAAAAACCACTGCCATTGTTGGAGCAGAGCGATTGGATAATTCCAAAGTTCTATCGAGCATTTTAGGATTAGTTATCATTGGCTTTGCCTTATACAAAGCTTTTATAACTGAGAACTCAAGTAGTTTTTCGTTTATAACACCCAATTATTTAAACTTTTTACTTCTTGGTCTAGGTATTCTATTGCACGGAAACTTTAACCATTTTCTTAAAGCAGTAAATGAGGCCATTGG
>CAJXFJ010000006.1 GCA_913052515.1 uncultured Flavobacteriales bacterium
CATATTTTGAGTTGCTATTTTCAAATCTCCATATTTAGGAAACCGACCTTTTGCACTCCAGTTTTCAACGCCTATGATAGCTAATTTCTCTCCTTCTATTTCTAAAATTTGATGCTCATTATTTAAAAGTTTCCAGCCCATTAGCTCATGTACGCTTTTTAAATCATTTAGGTTTTTTTGCTTGGCCTGGGCACTATTCCATTGAACATATTCACCGTAATCATGATTGCCTAATGTAGAATAAACCCCTAAAGGGGCCTTTACTCGATCAAATACATTTACCCATTCGCTCATTTCTTCAGCCTTATTGTTAACCAAATCGCCAGTAAAAAAGGCAATGTCTACTTTCTCGGCTTGCAACATTTCTACTCCACCTTTAACTGCAGTTTTATTCCAAAAACTACCAGAATGAATATCTGAAAGCTGGGCCATCCGAAGCCCATGAAGTTTTTTGGGTAACCCTTTTATGGGTAAAGGAATTCTTCTGATTCGATAATCATGCGCCCCGCTAATTATACCCCAACTTAAAGAAACTATGGGTGCAGCAGCAACTATAATTCCTGTTTTTGCTAAAAATTCAGAGCGACTTATCCCTTCTTTGGCTTCTATAGATTCAGGATTGGAAAGTTTTGCAATAAGCCAACGTATGCCTCTTTGTATATCATCAATAAAAAGAAACAAACTCATGAAAAACTTAGCTAAAAAGTTGATAAACAGGAACGAAAGCAAAAAAGTACGGGCATGTTTACCCAATCCATCAGGGTTTCCAAAGTTGTATAAAACAAAGGCCAAAACCACTATAATACTCAGCGCCAAATACACATACTTAAGTACTTTCTGAAAGCCTTCACTCTGTGAAGAACTTAAGGTTTTGACTGTTTGAAAAGCATACCATTCAAGCAATAAAAAAAGCCCTAAAAAGAGCAGTAAAAAAAGAGTTCTATTCATGATGTAAAGTTCTGCAAATCAAAATTTTCTCAGGTTAAACTTTGTTAACTATCAGAAAGTTCTACTTTTGCGGCCGCAAACTAAAAAATCTAAAATTTTCAATCATGGAAAAGTTAAATGAGTATTCTGAATTAGCAGTAGATCTAGTGATGGAGTATGGTCCAAAACTAATTGGTGCTATTATTACTTTAATAGTTGGTTTATGGGTAATTAAAGCCATTACCAAAAGTGTAAAAAAATTATTTGAAAAGAGAGATCTAGATCCTTCTTTAAAGCCATTTTTAATTGGTTTATTCAATAGTCTTCTAAAGGTTTTCTTGGTGATTTCTGTTCTAAGCATGATCGGGATAGAAATGACTTCTTTCATTGCTATTTTAGGTGCTGTTGGTTTAGCTATTGGTATGGCTTTATCAGGTACTTTGCAAAACTTTGCAGGTGGTGTAATTATTTTAATCTTAAAACCTTATAAGGTTGGCGATTGGATTGATGCACAAGGACATAGTGGAACAGTAAATGCTATTCAAATTTTTCATACCATTTTAAAAACGCCTGACAATAAAACCATCATTATTCCTAACGGACCGCTTTCTACAGGTTCTTTAACAAACTATTCTACTGAAGCTACTCGTAGAGTTGATTGGACTTTTGGTATTGGTTACGGTGATAAAATTGAAGATGCAAGAGCAATCTTAAATGAGATTTTAGCCGCTGATGAGCGAATTTTTAAAGATCCTGAGCCTTTTGTAAAAGTAAGTGAATTGGCAGACAGTTCAGTAAACCTAGCAACTAGAGTATGGGTTAATGCTGGCGATTATTGGCCAGTGAAAATGGAAACAATGGAAAAAGTTTACAATGCATTTAATGAGAAAGGAATCAATATTCCATTCCCACAAATGGATGTTCACGTACATAACAACTAATATTCTTCATAAATCTACAACAATGAAAAAAGTACTTTTTATTATGATAGCCATATCGTTTGGACTTGCTGCTAACGCACAAGTAACGGATGGCGAAAAGTCATTAAGAGCGCAAAAAGCTGATACCGCTCAAGGTTGGAAAACGGGCGGTGTTTTTGGAGCGAATTTCACCCAAGTTTCATTATCCAATTGGGCTGCGGGTGGTCAAAGCTCTGTTTCTTTAAATGGTTTGTTAAATGTATTTGCAGACTACAAGAAAGGAACATCTGCTTGGGACAACTCCTTAATGTTAGGATACGGTGAAACTAAACTTGGTGGAAGCGATTGGATTAAAAGCGATGACCAAATTATTTTAAACTCAAAGTTTGGTAAAAAGGCGACCGAAAACTGGTATTATGCCGCTTTGTTGAACTTTAAATCACAATTTGCTCCTGGTTACAGCGATGCAACCGAATCCAATAAGATTTCTGATTTCTTAGCACCTGGTTATTTATTAGGTGCCTTGGGAATGGACTACAAGCCCAATGATAACTTCTCGTTATTTATTTCGCCTATTACAGCTAAACTTACTGTAGTTAGCATACAAGACTTGGCCGATGCCGGTGCTTTTGGTGTTGAAGAAGCAGAATACGATGCAGCTGGAATGAAAACGAAAGACGGAGAAAACACTCGTCTTGAAGTGGGTGGATATGTGAGAATGGCTTACAAAAAAGACATTTGGGAAAATGTATCCTTCACAACCAATTTAGATTTATTTTCAAACTATTCAGAGAACCCACAAAACATTGATGTTAACTGGGGAAATACTTTAAGTATGAAAGTGAACAAATACTTAACAACAACCATTACAACCATGTTGATTTATGATGATGACATTGACATTACTGAAACAGATGACAGTGGCACACCGAAATTGGATGACAATGGTAGCCCAATTATTGGACCAAGAACACAGTTTAAGTATGTGTTAGCAGTTGGTTTCCAATACAAGTTTGGAGCAGAGAAAAAGTAAACGTTCTACGAACTAGAATAAAAAGCCGATAAGAAATTCTTATCGGCTTTTTTGTGTGTTGTTTCCATGTTTCTTTTGAGTTCACTCGATTATAATCGACCCCCCTCTCTTACAAGAACATTTTATAGCAAGGCCGAAAGACACTGTTGGATTTGAGGACAGGAATTATTCTTGTCACCTTCGACTTCTTACTTCTTGTCCGTTCAGCAAGCTGGTTATTTTTCTTATCCTCCTCGATACTATCTTCGGCACCCATCCGAACGGAGTTCTTTCAAGCGTGCTTTTTTCTTGTCACATCGAGTGGTTTTGCCATAGGCAAAAAATGTATCGAGATGGACAAGAAAATTGTATCGAGAGTAGACAAAACAAACACTCTTTCCTCTAATATATCTAGCGCTTAATCACTTTCTCTGAGAAAACATTTCCCTTTTCATCTTGTATTCTCACTAAATACAAACCGCTTTCTTCAGGTAATTCAAATTGACTTTGAGTAGGATTTATTTCCATCACTTTTTGCCCTTGTAAATTGTAAACCCCTATACGGCTCAGCCTTTCTTTACTCTCAATATTCAGCAAACCACTAGTTGGATTGGGGTAAATCTTTAATCCTTCATCCTTCAGCTTTAATCCCTCATTGCCCACCAAGCAATTAGCCAATATACACCCATTACTATCCACTCGAATCACCCAAGCATCTTGCCGAAAGGGTACCGCCGGAGGCAAGCCGATTACTTCTCCACAGGCCATAAAACCTCCGTCTGACATAGGGATGACATCGTATAAGAAATTGTAATTTGTATTATTACCTGTGACATTTTCATAGTCTTCAATAAAAATGCTATCTCCATTTTGTTTAGCATGGACAAGAAAACCTTTAAATTTAGGACCAAGAACTTCCATACTACCTGCTGCAATTAAAGTGCTGTCAGAAAGTTCTTTAACTACAACTAGTTGGGCATCATAACCTGCTTGATAATAGGTTTTAGACCACATCAATGTCCCAATTTGATTTAATTTAAACAATGCCAATTTTCCATAGTCTTTTGATAAGTTGGGATTTGTTTGAGTAATGCCAGAACTGAAAACATAATTTCCGTCTTTGGTTTGGATGACACTTGCAGGGGCATCATCGTAAATGGTATCAAAGGAGTAACTCCATTGCACATTACCGGCACTGTCAATTTTATAGACAATAGGGTCATAATTGCGGTTGTTGGCCAACCGGTCGTCTCTCATTCTTCCGCCAATAATAAAGCCTCCATCTGTAGTTTCTTCAATGGAATAAAAGGCTTCTATTACATTTAAGCTACCATAAAACTGTTCCCATTGCAAAACCCCGTTTGAATCTGTTTTTACTACCCAACCATCGGTCGCTTGACCATTGGTTCGGTTGGTTTCTCCCACGGCGATGTACCCCCCGTCAGTTGTTTGTTTGGCTTGACGAAAAGTGTCAAAAAAACCGTTTACTCCATGACGACGAGTCCATACCGTATCACCTTGTGCATTAAATTTTATTAAAAAACCATAGTCTACCCCATCATCAATGCCGCCTCCCATTATAAACCCACCATCTGTTGTAGCATCGGTGGTGTTGGCCCAACCTGCTGCAACTGCTGAACTTGGAATAAATAATTGGTTAGAATCCAACCTATTTCCTAAACTGTCTATAATTAAAGGTCGAAGTCCAAGCAAATTTCCATTGGAATCTCTGCTTGTGCACATCACAAAAATGGTACTGTCTGCTTTTTCGACAGCCCATGCTACTTGAGCTACACCAAAAAAGTCGTAACTTCTATTAAATCTTTGTGCTTGGGATTTTATTCCAAGCACAAAGATTAGTATGGTTAATAATAGACGCATTAATGTTGTATACTTATTTTTTCAGTACCTAGGAGCTCTTCATCTTGAAGCACTCTAATTATATAAATGCCGTTTTTCAAGCTTGAAACATTCATTTCATGAAGATACTGTTTTCCATACAAAAATCGGTTCTCGTAAAAATATAAGCCTTAAAACTATTTTGAGCTAATGTCATTGATATTAAATAATCGTTATGCGGTTTATAATTGATTACTATTAAAAATCTTCTCCATTTATCCCACAAAAAAGCCCCCATGCGAACGCATGGGGGCTTTAATTTAAAGATGTGATTCGTATTTAAATTTTCACTCTTTTAATACTACAACCAATAGCTTTGGTATTAGCAGGCTCGATGGTTTTTCCATTGGCTAGGTTTTTCATGGCGTTGGCCAAGTAAGGCTCCTTAACCGCAGAAGCATCATCTAAATTATCGTCAATTGCTCCTTCATAAACGAGTTTCATTTCACTATTAAAAAGAAAAACATGAGGGGTTGTTTTACCGCCAAATGCATTAGCAAGTTTTGAGCCTTCATCTACTACGTAAGCAATATCAGCATAGCCTTTTTCCTTCGCATGGCTTTTCATGGCTTCCATACTATCCTCATCTTTTCGCTTACCCGCATTTGAATTCACAAGCACCATTCCCAATTGATTCTCGGCAGCCATTTTGGCCAATTCCGGATAACGATCTTCCCACTTAATTACAAAAGGGCAAGTATTGCAAGAAAAAATAAGCAATAGTCCGTTGTTTTCTTTTAAACTATTCAAACTATGCGATTTGCCATCGGTTCCTTGCATTTTATAATCTTGCATGGGAGCAGTAGTGCCAATTTCTATAGTAGGATATCCCTCTCCTTTAAAAGAACAAGCAACTATAGCAAACAAGGCCAATAGCGATAAAAGTGACTTCTTTTTCATGATTTTGAGTGTTTGAGTTTTTTGATTATTCTACCAAAGCTAAGCAGCAATTGGTTTGCTCAAACTAATTTTAAGTCACTTTAACAGATTAGTTTTCAAGGATAACAAACTCTGTTCTACGGTTTGCTTGCCTTCCTTCTTCCGTTTCATTATCTGCTACCGGTTGAGTTTCTCCATAACCTTTTGCTTGTAATCTAGCGTCTGCAATACCTGCTTTTACCAAGTAATCTCTTACGGATTTTGCTCGCTCATGCGAAAGCTTCATATTAGCATCATCAGAGCCCACATTATCGGTATGTCCACCTACTTCTACCACCATTTTTGGATTGGCTTTTAAAAGAGCTACTGCCTTGCTTAATTCAATGTAACTTTCTTGGGTAAGTGTGGCTTTTCCGGTTTCAAAAAAGATATTGTTAAGTACCACTCTAGCTCCTTTTTCAATAGGCTTAAGGGCAATGTCCTTTTTAATTTCTTGATATTTGGCCGAAGTGGGTACTTCAAACTTGTTGGAATAAAAGAAAAATCCTTCTTTGTTGGCCGAAACGCTGTAATTTCTACCTGAAGGCAATACCACTAAGTACTCTCCACTAACAGAATTGCTTTTTGCTGTGGCAATTAATTCTCCTGAGTTGATGTCTTCTACCAATACCCAAGCTTCCATTTTTTCTTCGCTTTTGGCATCGGTTACTATGCCTTTTACAATAACTGATGGCTTAGGTCTCAGCGCTTCAGGAATGGAAATGGAATACAAATCCAAGGCTCCTTCTCCCCCTCGATCAGAGGCGAAATAAGCTCCTTCTCCACTTGCAGAAATAGAGAAGTAAGTATCTTCTCCACTAGAATTCAGCGGTGCTCCCATATTTTTCGGCTCCGACCATTTTCCATTTTCAAATACAGAAACAAAAAGATCGTAATCGCCATAACCTGGGTGGCCGGTTGATGCAAAATAAAGCGTTTTTCCATCTGGCGCTAAGTATGGACTCTTTTCTCCAAAAGGAGTATTGATGGTTGGACCCATGTTCATAGGCACTCCCCATTGACCAAATTTGTTTTTCTTACTCATGTATAAATCCATACTTCCGTCGTAAGAGCCATCTCTATTCGATACAAAAATCAAAGTATTTCCATCGGAAGAAAGTGTTGGTTGAGAATCCCATTCTTTATGATTTACGACATTTCCCATATTGGTAGGCTTGGTCCATTCCGTACCTTCTAAAGTGGCAAAAAACAAATCACAACTTCCAATGGCTCCATCTTCATTACACTTTACATAAATCATCTGTTGTCCGTCAGCAGAAAAGGTAGAAGTACCGTCGTTATGAAAACTATTGATAGGCTTAGGAAGCAATACCGGTTTCCCCCATGCACCATTCACTTTTTCAATAAAATATAAATCCTCGCCCCAATCGTTTTCCTCATCTTCATCTATATCGTCAAAACCTCCTTTACGGCTACTGGTAAAATACAATCGGTTACCTGTGGGGTCAATTTGAGGCATCATATCATCTGAAATGGTATTTACACTTTTGCCCAAGTTAATAGGCTCAGGCATGAGTCCTTTTGTTGCTCTAATTTGGGGTGAATGATCTACATAATACTTTTTGTAAGCAGCTTTATGATGGTAGCTAATACGGTTGGCAGCATGGCTGTACTTGGCTAAAAATTGCTCATAGTCTGAAGATGCTTCTTTAAAATTGCCTAACTCTTCATTAGATTTTCCTCTTAAGTAATAAAACCAAGCCCAATAATTAGGATCTGCCTTTTCTAATCGATTATAAACCTCAACTACTTTTTGATATTTTTCTAAGTCATAATACGTATAGCCTAAATAACATAAAGCATCTGCATGATTGGGGTCTTTATCCAATGCCTTTAGGAGTTGTTGTTCAGCATCATCATAATATTCTTTATCATAATATTCTTTTCCCTTTTCATAGTAAAAATTAGCCATTTGGGTTTGAGCTTTCACTCCAAACGAGGCTATTATACATAGAATCAATAAAACCTTTTTCATGCTTGTTGTTTTTTAGTTTACAAAAAAGGGGGCGTGGACAAATATTGCCCTTGCCCCCTACAATCAAAAAAGCACCAACCTAGCGCGTCATTAATTTCTTTACGGTTTTCTTTTCGTATACGTATACAAAGTTTCCATCTTGGCTTAGTGTAGAACTAGCCGATTTTTTATTGTTGAACTCTTCATATTTACACGTATTTAAATCGAAACACGCAATATCACTTTTTTCAGTTTCCATGATTACAATGTTTCCTTCTCTTCTCATCATTTCAGATCTTTTGTACTTGCTAGAATTAATGAAGCTTCCATCAGAAATTTTATAGGTAGCAATTCCTTTTTCTCCTAGAACTGCAATTTTATCTTCATGACTTAAAATTTGAACTGCATTTCCAACTCCTGCGTCTTTAACATCTTTCTCGTAGTTTTCTACACCAGTTTCTGAAACTAAAGAGTAAAGAGCCTTACCACTACAAACTATTATGTTATCACCGTCTAAGAAAGCATTAGTAATACCCTTCTTAAACTTTTCTGAAGCCCAAGCAAAAGACCCATCAGAAACATTAAAGGCTTGTAAACCATTTGGTTTTATATTAGGATAATCAATTTTACGTGTAATAGTTACATTACCTTCTGAATCTGTTTGTTTCCTGTATGTATGCCTTTCAACTATTCCACCAATCTGAATAATCACTTTGTTTCCATGAACAAAAATTCCAGGAATGGCCTTTGCCTTTTTTATGTCAGGAGATTGCCACAAAAGCTTTCCTGTATTCAAATCATACTTGCTAATCGTTTGATCTCTTTTTTTTGTCATTTCAACAACATAGACATCATTTCCATGAATTACAGGGTCTGCAACAACTCCATAATATTCAACTATAGAGTAATTTACTCCTCCACCTGTTCTACCACCCATTTTTTCACCATCATGTGTAGCAGACCATAAAGTAGCTCCCGTTATAGCATCATAAACTTGAATCCCATTTAATTGCAAAAACAATTTATTACCCTCTTGGTATAGGTCATAAATGCGCTCATTGTTTAAAAGCTTTTTTTGCGCAACACCGATATATGTGTTTTCCCAAACAATATCTCCATTGTTCATATTAATCTTTGCCAATTGATTTTTAAAGCCTTTAAAAAGGCCTTTTAGTCCACCAGGAGATAAGTTAACGGTAGTAATATGATCATTTTCATAAATGTACTTTCCAACCACTCCTTTGAATTTGCTAGTTTCCCATATTTCTTCTCCAGTTCTTGCTTTTACAAATGTTAAAGACTCTTTTAAAGAAAGTGCGAATCCATCTTTTTCTTGAATATAAACAATGTTATCTTCTCCTAAATTAGAATAGCGATCTGAGTTCCAAAGCAATTCACCAGTCTCTAAGTCTACAACTGCGATTTGATCTTTTCCGCCTTTCTTTTCGAATAAGAAAATACATTTTGATTCCCAAAAAGGAATTAATTCATCAATCTTTCTCAGCTTAGGAGCAAGGTCTTTAAAACGCTTTGTCCAAACTACTGAGCCATCGTCGTTATTAAAAACAGTGATGTCTTTATCGGTAGCCAAGTAACTTATTTCGCCTTCTAGGCCTGTTCCATGTCGGTCTGATTTGTGTTCGAATTCCTTCTCCCACTTAATTTTCATTTCCTCTTGAGCAAAAGAGCCAAGGCTAAACATTAAGGCTCCTGCTAAAACTAAAATTTTTGATTTCATGATTTAAAATTTAGGTTAGTGATTTGATTTAATTAAAATTTGAATTCATATCTGAATTTGTAACTCTTGTCTTTTGGCATTTTGAAAGGGAATTGAAGTTCTTTCATGTAATTTTTTACATAATTCTGCATCTTAACTGGTGCATCACTTTCTACTTTAAAAACTGACGCAACCTCTCCTTTGTGTCTTATGGTTAAGTCAAAAACATAGTTTCCTTCTAGAGTTGTATATCCTGTTGCTTTTTCCAAGCCTTTTTCTATGGATTCTTTAAGTGCTCCAGAACTCATCCAATCATCAAGGGTTAGATAAGCTGCTTCTATTACTTCTTCTTGAGTATTGTAAAAGGGTTTCTTTTGCGCCCATGTTGAACAATAAGTTCCTATTGTTAAAAACAACATAAGCATGAATTGAATAGTCTTTTTCATGATTTCTATTTTTGAATTTGCCATTTAATTAATGTATTACCATAGGCGATAAGCACATGTCTTTCGTCTGGTAAGAAAACAAAACTGGTATTCGAACCGGGATAAATTTTCTTCTTCATGTTTTTCCAAATTTTCATCTTGGTGTTGAAGCTGTCTACAATACCTCCATTTTCAACACTATAAATATTTAATGCAGGCCATTGATCAAAAGTTGCTATTCCAAAGTAGCTTTGGTTCCATCCATAACCGAAATCAGGTTGTATGCTTGTTCGACTTAAGTATCCTTCTCTAGTTGGCTCATAATTAGTTGCATCAATTACATTGATGTATGAGTTTGAAGCTACATTAAAGCATATTAATTTATTCCCTTCTTTAGTGTATGACATCAGATTGATGTTGTCGTAAATTTCATTTACAAGTAGCTTTTTCTCTAAAGTTTCTGCGTCAAATATGGCAATGGCTTGTCGATATTTTATGGCAAGTTTTTTTACTTTTTTATTGTCTCTAATAGAAGGAACATTGTCTAAATCATCTTTGGTTGGCTTTACTACAACCGCCAAATCTTTTCCATCAGGACTAATAGCAATAGCATTCATACCTGCTTCTAAAGTGGTTTGTTTAATTGTTTTTCCTGAAGGTAATTCACGAATTTCTAATTTGTCTTTTTCTAAAACATATACTTTAGACTCATTTGGTGAAATCTTAGCATCACTGATCTTATTAAACTTCAAAATCATTTCACCCGAAGCCAAATCTACAATGTGATAATCTGACTTTTTAGCTTTCTTGATACTGGTTTCATAAACTCGCTCTTGGATAATGAGGTACTTTCCCGTTTTGGAATAATGCACATTGTAACCCATGTATTCACTCTGAATGTCAATTTCTTTAAGAATGGTTTTGGTTGCCAAATCATAAATCATAAGTGGCGTTCGCTTACCACAAACCAAGGCTAGTTGTTTACCATCAGGAGAAATATCGACACCAGTTATGTTAATGGGTTTTTCTACAACTACCCATTTTTCAAAATTCTCATTAATGTTTTGAGCCAGCAGCGAAAATGAAATGAGGAATATTAATATAGAAGTGGTTAGTATCCGTTTCATGATTGTTTAATTGGTTCAAAGCTATGGACTTGACTTAGGGGTTTAAATAGAGTTTTCTACGTATTTTATATAGGGTAATTGTCGTACTAGTCTATGATTTTATTTTTAAGGGCAAACCGAATCATTCCTGCCAAGCTGTTTACTCCTAGCTTATTTCTAATATTCGTTCTATGGGTATCTACTGTACGGTGACTTATGGATAGTAATTTGCCTATTTGAGTATTGGAATAACCATCCGCAATTAAGCGTAGAATCTGAATTTCTCGTTCAGTTAGCTTTGTGCTTTCATTTAAAACTTGCCCCATACTTTAATTTTAGGGCGAAGTACCTGAATGTAAAGAATGAAATAAATAAGGGAATCAACTTAAAGTACTAGGTTGTTTACCCTAGTTGATTAATCTAGTCAGAAATTCTTCTTATTGCTGTAGAATAATTTTTCGACTTAATGTTCTTTCATCAAAAGTGGTTAAGCGAATAAAATAGACCCCATTCGCAAGATTCTGTAAGTCTATAACATTTCCATCAACAGAAAGCTCTTTAACCCATTTTCCTTGAGAATTAAATAACTTAATAGATTTAATTGCTTTTTCATTGAGATTCAAATACATCACATTCTTTACAGGATTAGGATATACTTCAATGTCAACCCTTTGAGCTTGTTCTTCGTTGAGTGAAGATATAATTCTATAATCACAGGCTTGACCCCAGAAATTGTAAAAGATTTGTTCATCTTCATAGCAACGCAGTGAACCATCTCGAATAAGTAAAGCAGCTTCAGTATTAGGAAGCATGCCATTTTTTGAACCGAATTTCTCAACATAAGATAAACCACTAACCGTTCCTATATTATTGTAACCAAATCCATCAAGTTGAGTTGTATAAAACTCCTTGAGCGACTGCCCGCTATAATTTTTCATCTTTATTGAATCTACTACAATTCTAAAAGTAGAATCAGGTCTGTTTAGTTGTGAAACTAAAGAGGTATCAGGTAAATAAAAACTTAAAGTATCGCCGATTTGAGCCGTATAATTATAGAGCAACAAATAGCGGTTATAGTGGTGATTAAAATAGTAGATGGAACCATTTACCTCATATAAATATTCACTCTTCAAGTTCACACTATCTCCAGAATACCGAAAATGTGTACGACTTACTTTCTTCGAAATATGACCTTGGTAGAGTGTGTCTTTTGTTGTTTTGTACACATAATACTCGCTGTTTGCTGGCACAGTACCTCCACTAGTACCTGAATAAAACCATACTGCAGAATCACTAAATAGGTTTTGTGAGAAAAGTGAAAAAATAAAGAGTTGAGCAACGAAAAGGGATAGTAGGTATTTCATAACAAATGGTTTGGTGTAATTTACACAAAGCGAATGAATTACTACTTGATTTTGTGAGAAGAGTTAACTCAACAAACCATTCTTAATAGCAAACTTGATCAGTCCTGCTATATTGTGCGCATCCAGCTTTTTCATGAGGTTTGTTCGGTGGGTATCGACTGTTCGGTGAGAAATAAACAACTTTTCCCCGATTTCTTTATTTGAAAATCCTTCAGCAATAAGCTTTAATACATCTACTTCTCTTTCAGTCAACTTTGAAAGTTGAATAGTATCTGGATTAATTTCAAAGGACTTGGCTACTGATTTATCAGGATTTAATAGTGAGTGTGTTACATCTGAGCTGAAATAACTTTTTCCTTCAGAAACAGCGCAAAGTGCATTGTAAAACTCGGTGCGATCAGCATTTTTCAAAACATAACCATCGGCTCCAATCTCCATCACCTTTTTAATTAATGAAGATTCATTATGCATGGTTAAAATGATAATTCGTTGATCTGCATTTTCACTTTTTATTCTGCGCATCGCTTCCATGCCGTTCATAATGGGCATATCAATGTCCATTAAAATAATGTCTGGTTCTATGGCGCGAAAATAATCGATGGCCTCTTTGCCGTTTTGAGCTTTGGCTACAATTTCAAAATTATCGAGCTCTTTAATAATTGAACTTAAACCATCTAGCACAAGTTGATGGTCGTCTACAATTAAAATTTTATAAGGCACTTTTTGCATATTAGTTAGCAACCAAAGTTATTAAAACACAATTGTATAGAAGAAATTAGAAAAAGAAAATCATAGAATTATTTACCTTCGCCGCTCCAAAAAAGCATGGCAAACATTAAACCTTCAATTCTTTTCATTAGCACTCAACTGCCATTTCCACCTAAAAGTGGAGGTACGGTAAAGTCTTGGAATTATGTTAAAGACTTGTCAGCTAGGTACAAGCTTTCTGTGGCATGCTTGCTAAAAGACGATGATGATCAGTTTGTAGAATCGTTTAAAAGCAAGCTACCCTTAGCGAACCTTATTACTCATGCTCATCAAACAAGTAGAAGCATTACAACATTACTAAAAAGCTACTTGGGTCATGCTTGTTTGAACGTTTACCGAAATCACTCAAAAACATTTAGAAATCAACTTTCAGCCGTTTTGAAAGAAGTGGAAGCGGTAATCATTGACCACTATGAAATGTTTCAATATGTGCCAGTCGACTTTACAGGAAAAGTGATTCTTCATACCCACAATGCAGAATTTATGCTTTGGCAACGAATGAGTGAGCTAGAATCTAATCCATTTAAAAAGCTAATTCTGAGGCTAGAAGCAAAAAGAGTAGCCAAATTCGAACAAGAAATATTTAATCGGTCAGATTTAATTTACACCACTGAATCTGACCAAGAATTATATAGAAAACATAGTTTTCAATTGGGTAACATTCAGGTCACCTATCACTTAGGAAATGACACTTTGCTTGATTTGCCCAATATAGAATTCAGTTCTACAGAACTTGCCATCACTTTTATGGGCACTTTAAGTTGGGAGCCCAATGTAGACGGCCTTTTATGGTTTATTGAAAATGTTTACCCAAAGGTTTTAAAAAAGCATCCTAACTGTAAACTTTATGTACTTGGAAAAGATCCAGATGCCCGTTTATTAAAAGCAGCCCAAAGTTTTGAGTTTATTGTTTTTACTGGCTTTGTAAAAGAACTAGACAGCTATTTAAAAAAGACAAGGGTTTACATTGCACCATTGAGGTTTGGAAGTGGCATGAAAGTAAAAGTGCTCGAAGGTTTATATCGGGGGGTTCCAACTGTTTCAACAAGTGTAGGTGCAGAAGGGTTGAAAGTAGAAGACAATAAGCACATTATGATAGCAAATGAGCCAGATACTTTTGCAGGAAAATGCATTCGACTACTAGAAGACGAAAAAAGCTGGAATAGCTTACTTGCTAACAGTCGCCAAATTGCAAGACAAGAATACCAATGGATACCCCTATTTGAGAGAATGGATATAGAACTGAAAAAAGTTTTATAATGGAATTCGAATCGTAGCAATCGTACCACTATGAGGACTTGGCTCAAAATTTACTTCTCCACTCAACGGATTCAATCTACTTTTAATGTTTAATAAGCCATGTCCATCACTTCCTTCTCCCTTTTTTATACCCACACCATTATCCTCGACAATTAAAATCAATTTGTCTTTGTTTTTAAACAATTGAACAGCCACCTTAGTCGCTTTTGAATGTTTAATAATGTTATTGACCAATTCCTGACAAATACGATACAGGCTCACTTCTACTTTTTCTCTGAAACGATCTTTCACCCCAAAATGCTCAAATTCATATTCTATATCTGAGTTTCCTAAACTTTTTTCAAGCATATCTTGAATGGCTTCTTT
>CAJXFJ010000007.1 GCA_913052515.1 uncultured Flavobacteriales bacterium
AATTAATCATATTTTCTCGATGCATGCCGGGGTCAAAGTCCCTTTTAGTGGCTAATATTTGCGCACAGCGCATTCCATAATCATGAAAAATACTGTAGTAATGTCGCATCATTCTTGGTTGACCAACCGCAGAGTATACTTGTCTGCGAATGGTGTCATCTTCGATATCATTGTGGTCAAGCACTTCTTTTCCGGCAATAACAGAACCTGAAGAGATAAGTACCGTCATGATGTCTTCTTCATACAAGCGAGCAATTTGGTCTACCAGTTTTCTGAGAATCGGTCCTACAATTCGGTTGTCTCGGTTCACCATTACATTGGTGCCAACCTTGATGACTACTCGTTTTTTAAAGTTCTTTTTCTCTACTATTGTGCCCATATTTACTCCTTTCCTAATTCTACTGCTCGATGAAAAGCGGCATAAGCGGCTTCTTGAATTTGGTCTTTTACATTATTGTCTTCCATAGAATCTAGCGCCGCTTGTGTAGTTCCTCCTTTTGAGGCTACTTTTTTCATCCATCCTTTCGGACTTAAATCTGATTGATTAAAAAGTTCGATGGCCCCTTCAAAAGTTTGGCTCACCAAAACTTTAGAGTCATAATCAGAAAAGCCCATTTTTTGAGCAGCTTCCATCATGGATTGCATAAAGTAAAAAACGTAAGCCGGTCCACTGCCACTAATTCCGGTGGAAGCATCAATGTCTTGTTCGGTATCTAAATGCACTGATTTTCCAGTGGTATCAAGCAGCTTTTTTACAGTTGAAAGTTCAAGGCGTGAAACTTCATCGGAAGCGGTAAAAGAGGTTAAACCTTTACCTACTTGAGCCGGTAAATTAGGCATTGCCCGAACCACTTTTTCGATACCCAAACCATCTTTCATACTTTGAATAGTTACACCAGCCATTATTGAAATAACTACCTGACCATGATTCATCAAGGGTTTGAGGTCTTTCATTAAGCGTTCAGCATGATAGGGTTTTACAGCTAAAAAGATAATGTCTGCTAAATCCATACACGCTTCTACATCGGTGTATACATCAAAGCGACTTATTTTTTTTAGTTCTTTGGTTTTCTCAGGATTTGTATCTGAGATCATTAAATTGGTTTGGCTGAGAAGTTCAGATTTAATTAATGCTTTCGCATAAGCTAAACCCATATTTCCTGCACCAATAACTAGGACATTCATTTTGTTATGAATTAATTAATAAAAATGATTCACTCAGTCGGTGCAAGCATTATGCAGAGATACCATTTAGAAAAATGAATTTGGAAAGTCAAAAGAGTAAATCGGCTGTAGCTTAGTCTATGAGGTGACTAGCGCGGAGATGCTTGATTTTATTGAGAAAAATGATGGGCTGCCATATTTTAGGTTTGTTGCGACATATCGGCGCAAAGGTGAAAATATGGCACCTTTAATTGAAAACCCTGCGACGAGATTCTTATCTCTTATGTTTGTTTATTGAAGCAAAATAATCATCCAAATCTACATTTCCGCCACTTAAAATAAGTCCAACCTTTTTATTTTGAAAAAGATTAGCATGTTTGATTATTGCAGCAAGTACGGTTGCACTAGAGGGTTCCACTATAATTTTAAGACGCTCCCAAATTAAACGCATGGATGAGGTAATTTCTTCATCAGAGACACAAAAGATATCATCTACCAACTGATGAATGATTTCGAAATTGAGTTTACCCAAGGAAGTTAATAGGCCATCGGCAATGGTTTGAGGATTGGTTTGTGGAATTAATTCTCCAGCTTTTAAAGATTGATAAGCATCATCTGCACCTTTTGGTTCTGCCGCATATACTTTCAAATTTGGATTGTAGTGTTTACTTGCTAAAGCAGCACCTGCTAGCAGTCCGCCACCACCAACTGGGCAAATAATTCCATCTAGTTGTGGTACTTCATTTAATAATTCTTGTGTAGCTGACGATTGTCCGATGATAATGTCACGATGATCGTAAGGTGGAATGAAAACAGCTTTTTCTCGATTTTTAATTTCAAGCATATTTTCTTCTCTGGCTCTTAAAGTTGGTTCACAAAAAGTGATTTTCCCTACAAGCGCTTTTACGCCATCAACTTTGATTTTTGGTGCATTTTTAGGCATTACAATAAAGGCTTCAAACCCAAGAAGGCTAGCAGCTTTGGTAAGTGCCTGTGCGTGGTTTCCTGAAGAATGGGTGACCACTTTTCGGCACGAACTTTCTTCCTTTAGTTTTAGCAACGCATTAATAGCTCCTCTCATTTTAAAAGCGCCCACCTTTTGAAGATTTTCGCATTTAAAGAAAAGCTCAACACCTACCATTTCATTAATAGAAGTAGAAGTGAGAACAGCTGTTTTGGTGATATAAGGTGCAATAACCTTGTATCGATCTTGCAATTCACTCAGCGGGTACTTTTCAAGAATGGAAGAATGCATCGCTATTTTTGATTCTTCAAATCCTCATTCATTTGAGCTACTTTTTCTTTTAAACTTTCTTTGTATGTATCCAGCTGCTTGGCCAAATCCTCATCTAAAGTGGCAACAATTTGACAAGCCAAAATAGCGGCATTTTTAGCGCCATTTAGTGCTACTGTTGCAACAGGAACACCTCCAGGCATTTGTAATATAGAAAGTACAGAGTCCCAGCCATCTATAGAATTGCTGGATTTAATGGGAACACCGATAACAGGAAGAGAAGTAGCCGACGCAACCATACCGGGAAGGTGAGCAGCTCCGCCAGCTGCTGCAACAATTACCTTTAAACCTCTATCTTTAGCACTTGTGGCATATTGCATCATTTTTTCGGGAGTTCTATGCGCTGAAACAATTTCTACTTCAAATGCAACATTCATTTCTTTTAAAAAGTCTAAGGCATCTTGCATTACTTTTAAGTCAGAAATGC
Organism: uncultured Flavobacteriales bacterium; assembly: GCA_913052515.1. Next base: position 2,886 of record CAJXFJ010000007.1, read on the forward strand.
TACCCATAATAATTCCAATTCTTGTCGTCATTTTATGTTTATTTTGAAGTCACTTTTACAATTTCTTTTACTTGTCTAGCGATTTCTTTCGCTTTATTCAAATCCTTATTTATGATGGTGATATGTCCCATTTTTCGAAAGGGTTTCACAAACTCTTTTCCATATAAATGAGGATAAACTCCTCCTAATTTTAAGACTTCTTCCATGCCTTCATATGTAGCTTCTCCAGTGGCATCTTTTTCACCTAGTAAATTCACCATTACTGATGGAGTTCTAATAGAGGTGTCGCCTAGAGGTAAATCTAAAATAGCGCGCAAATGTTGAGCAAATTGAGAAGTTACGTTGCCTTCAATACTTTGATGACCGCTATTATGAGCTCTAGGAGCAATTTCGTTTACCATCAAATTTCCTTCAACATCTAGAAACATCTCTACGGCTAATAAACCTACCATGTCTAATTTTTCAATTACCACTTCAGCTAACTGATAAGCTTGATTAGCGATTGATTCCGAAACAGAAGCAGGTGAAAATAAAAACTCAACCATATTGGCTTCAGGATTAAATTCTAACTCAACCAAGGGGAAATGTTTGATTTCTCCGGATTCATTTCGAGCAACTATAACAGAAAGTTCTTTGTCTAATTCAACAGCTTCTTCCAACACAGAAGGTGCATCAAAAGCCTTGTTTAAGTCATCCTTTGATGCAATAGATTGCACACCATACCCATCGTAACCTGAAGTTCTTAACTTTTGGAAGATAGGAAATGAAATATTTGCTGTTTCTAACTCAGATTTATTGTCAATTAATGTATATGGAGAAGTAGGGATATTATTTTTTGAGTAAAACTCTTTTTGTAAGCCTTTGTCTTGAATGATTTTTAAAACTCGAGGCTGAGGGAATACTTTCACACCTTCAGATTCTAGTTTCTGAAGAGCATCTGAATTTACATCTTCAAACTCAATACTTACTACTTTTTTATCTTTTCCAAACTCATAAACATCATTAAAGTCTTTAAAGTTTCCACAAACAAATTCATTGGCCAATGTCTTACATGGAGCGTTTTCCGAAGGATCTAAAATGTCAATATGTAGATTAAGGTTGTAAGCTTCTTGCAGCGTCATTCTTCCAAGTTGGCCGCCACCAAGTAAGCCAATTTTGAAATTTTCAGAATGGATATTCGTCGTCATAAATGCAATTTGTAAGCTGCAAATGTAGGGTGAAAATGTTTGTTAATAAACTCTTAATATTAAAGAATAGGAGTGGCTATTATTGTTACTTTTGTTCGCCTAGACAGAAAATTAACCTCGTTTGAAACGAATTAAGATTCACGATAAAGTCTTCGAACCTTATTTATCTGAGGAGACTATTCAAAAGGCGATTAAGGAAGTTGCGCAAAAACTTCATCAACGCTATATTGGTAAGCAACCTGTGTTTATAGGTGTATTAAATGGTAGCTTTTTCTTTGCTGCGGATTTATTAAAGCACATTGATTTTGACTGTGAGGTTTCATTTGTAAAAGTGGCTTCTTATCAAGGTACAAAAAGTAGCGGAAATGTCCGGCAGTTAATAGGATTAGACCAAAAGATTCAAGACCGACATGTGATTATTGTTGAAGATGTTGTTGATACAGGAAATACTGTTGAAGCAGTTAGAGAGCAACTCCAGAATATGGGTGCAAAATCTATCGCAATAACCACGCTATTATTTAAGCCAACTATTTATGAGAAGGAGATTCCCATAGAATATCCTGCCATAGAAATTAATCCTGAGTTTGTTGTGGGTTATGGTCTTGATTACGACGGATTAGGTAGAAATTTAAACGAAATTTTTGTGCTTTCTGAATCACAAAGCATTAAAGCAAATACAGATATGTTGAACATTGTATTATTTGGCCCTCCAGGTGCGGGTAAAGGAACTCAAGCTGAAAAGCTAAAAGAAGCTTATAACTTAACGCATTTATCTACAGGTGATATTTTGCGAAATGAAATAAAGAATGAAACCGAGCTTGGAACACTTGCCAAAACTTATATGAATAAGGGTGAGTTGGTGCCAGATGAGGTTGTGATAGATATGATTGAAAAATGCTTGATGGAATACAAAGATTCTAAAGGCTTTATATTTGATGGATTTCCACGAACCACTGAGCAAGCTAGAGCTTTAGATAGCTTACTTCAAAAGCACAATACCGAAATAGATATTATGCTTTCGTTAGAGGTAGATGATGAAGAATTGGTTGCAAGAATTGTACAACGAGGAAGAGAATCAGGCAGAGAGGATGATAAAAATGAATCGGTTATATTCAATCGAATTATTACTTACAATAAAAAGACAGCTCCACTAAAAGATTACTATGGTGAGCAAAATAAGTACCATGTAATAAAAGGAGTAGGTGAAATCGATCAAGTATTTGGGAGATTAGAAGAAGCCATTAATTCGCTTTAATTAAAAGCGAATTCCCGATATAAGAATATCATCTACTTGCTCTTCATCCTTTTTCCAATCGAGAAAGGCATTTTTTACAATAATACCTTGTTCTGCCATTGGAAGATGGCAAATATTAGTAATCATTTGTGCCACATTTTTGGTCATGAATTTTTTACCTCTTGGACCTCCAAATTGATCTGGATAGCCATCTGAGAATAAGTAAAAGCAATCGCCACTTTCAATCGGAATTCGATGAGTTGTAAATTGCTTTCTATGGCGTGAAAAGCCACCAATTGAAAATTTATCCCCTTTAATAATATGTAGTTCGCCTCCTTTGGTGTAATATAAAGGCCTCATTGCTCCTGCATATTCTAGTTTTCCTTGTTCAAAGTTGACAGAAATAATTCCTAACTCCATCCCATCTTTACTATTCTTTTCTTGAGGGTTGTTTTGGTTTAGAGAAATTTTAACCCGTTTGTCTAATTCTTTTAGAATAACTCCTGGGTCGGTAATTTTTTGATCGGATACGATTTCATTGAGTTGAGTATAACCTATAATTGACATAAATGCCCCGGGTACTCCATGACCTGTGCAGTCAACTACAGCAAAAAGGGGTTTTTTTCGACTGTATTCAAACCAGTAAAAATCGCCACTAACAATATCTTTAGGCGCATAATAAATAAACGAATCATTAAAGTATTGTTTTATTTTTTGTTTACTAGGTAAAATGGATGCTTGTATGCGCTTGGCATAGTTTATACTTTCACGTATCTCTTTATTTTGGGCTTCTACAACTTCTTTTTCTTCAACCAATTGATTGGTTCTATTCTCTACTTTTTCTTCAAGCGTCGCATTTAAGTTTTGAAGCTCTTTATTGGCTTGGTCTAAATCTTCTAAACTTCTTATCAATGCCTGTTCTGCTTTCTTTTTAGCTGTAATGTCTTTTATAATCCCTTGATAGCCAATGATTCTTTCGTCTTCATCTTTAACGGTGGTAGTGCTTAGTAGGCAATTAAGAATACTTATTTTGTCTTTCTTTAATAAGTCTACTTCATAATCCGCTACTTGTCCTTCTCGAGCTAAAATATTCTTTAGCTTATTCCGATCGTCTTGGTTAATGTACAAGTCTGATACTTTGAGGGAATTTATATCTTCAAGTTCATAGCCAAAAAGTTTCAAACCAGCAGGGTTGATATCAATGAAATCGCCTTCTACTGTTGACATGTAAATAGCATCTTTTGACTGCATGAATAGCTGACGGTATTTTTCTTCACTCCTAAGCAGTTCTTCTTCTTTCTGCTTTCTTTCAATGGAATATGAAATACTTCGAACCAACATGTTCTGCGTTAATTCACTCTTAATTAAAAAGTCTTGAGCACCTCTTTTAACCGCATTTTTTCCTACCATATCATCCTCAATTTCGGTAAGAACTATGAAAGGAATTTCTGAATAGGTAGCAAAAAGTCCATCGAAGGTGTGAATGCCATAACTGTCAGAAAGAAAGAGGTTCAAGAGAATTAAATCAACCTTAGCTTCTTTAATTAGTTGAGTTGCTTCTTCAAGGTTATAAGCGTGGTAAATATTAAAATTAAATGTATCTGTATCACCAAGCATTTCCCCAAGGGTCAAGGCATCTGTTTCTGAGCTTTCTATAATTAGAACGCTTATTTCGTCTGTTTGTATTAGTTCCATTAAGTGAGTAAATTCATTTCTTCAGCTAAACGAATTGTCCCAAATATAAGGTCAAATGGTTCATATATCTGGACTTATTTTTTATTATTCGTCAAACGGAGCTATTTGAGCTACAACTATTGCTTAATATTAGATTAACATTGAAGATAATAAACTCGCAATGGGTTTAATACTTTACTTTTGCGAAATATGGCAAATCCAAACTTTATTGATTACGTTAAAATCTGCTGTCGTTCAGGTAGAGGAGGGGCAGGTTCACCTCATTTGCATAGAGACAGATTAACTGCAAAGGGTGGTCCCGATGGAGGTGATGGAGGAAGAGGAGGACATATTATTTTAAAAGGGAATAGTCAACTTTGGACTCTTTTGCACTTAAAATACCAGAAGCATGTAATTGCAGAAGCCGGAATGCATGGTGGTGCAAACCAAAGTACAGGAAAGCAAGGTGAAGATATTGTTTTGGAAGTGCCTATTGGAACAATAGCGAAGTCTGCTGAAAGTGGCGAAGTATTGTTTGAAATAATGGAAGATGGAGAAGAGCATATTTTGCTTGCCGGCGGTAGAGGTGGTTTAGGCAATGTTCATTTTAAAAGTTCTACAAACCAAACCCCAAGGTTTGCCCAAGAGGGCGAGGCAGGAAAAGAAGAGTGGATGATTTTGGAACTAAAGGTATTAGCCGATGTAGGTTTGGTTGGATTTCCAAATGCCGGAAAATCTACTTTACTTTCAGTTTTATCAGCTGCTAAGCCAGAAATTGCCAATTATCCATTTACAACCCTCACTCCAAATCTAGGAATGGTTCAATATCGTGATTATCGCTCATTTGTTATGGCAGATATTCCCGGAATTATAGAAGGGGCCCATGAGGGAAAAGGTCTTGGATTAAGATTTTTAAGGCATATTGAACGAAATGCTGCTTTATTATTTATCGTCCCAGCTGATGCTGATGACATTGAAAAGGAATATAATGTACTAGTAGCAGAGCTTCAAAAGCACAATCCTGAATTGTTAGATAAGAAGAGATTGCTTGCAATTAGTAAAAGTGATATGTTAGATGAAGAACTCACTCAAGAGATAAAAGCACAATTACCTGAGGTTGACTCCATTTTTATATCTTCGGTTGCCCAGCAAAATTTGGTGCAGTTAAAAGATAAACTTTGGCAGTTAATTAATACTCCATGATTGACTTATTAGAACAACTAGACCAATCGCTCTTCCTTTTTTTGAATTCAATTCATAATGAGAGTTGGGATCAAATCATGTTATTCATATCTGGAAAAGTGGAATGGATTCCACTATATATCATTTTATTAATTCTAATAATCTTAAAATATAAAAGGAAGGCTGTATGGATCATATTAGCTTCAGCATTATTAATCCTACTTTCCGATCAAATTTCAGTTCAAGTATTCAAGGAAGGCTTTCAACGATATAGGCCGTGTCACAACTTAGACATTAAATCTCTTGTTCATATTGTTAATAATAAGTGTGGAGGAACTTATGGTTTTGTTTCAAGCCATGCGACAAATTCATTTGCCATTGCAACTTTTATCGGTTTGCTGTTAAAAAGGCAAGAAATGAAATGGGCACTTTTACTATTAGTGGTCTGGGCAGCAATTGTTTCTTATAGTCGTATTTATCTTGGTGTGCATTATCCTTCTGATGTGGTGGGTGGGGCTCTATTAGGTATTACTCTTGCATGGGGTATGTTTTATTTTTTAAAGAAAACTCTATTTAAAAAGGAAAGCTTATGAAAGCCCTTTTAGTTGTATTTGTAGGAGGTGGGTTAGGAAGCGTAATTAGATACCTCATTTCTTTTTTTTCTTTAAAATATTTAGAATCAAGTCATTTACCACTGGCAACTTTTATATCAAATGCAATGGCATGTCTTGTTTTGGGCTTGAGTTTGTATTATATTCATTCCAAATTTGAATCAGAGTCACTCAAGCTATTTCTTGCGGTTGGTTTTTGTGGTGGTCTTTCCACATTTTCAACCTTCAGTTTAGAAACATTTGCTTTGGTAAAAGAAGGCATGATTGGATTAGCCATCCTTAACGTTATATTAAGTTTGGTGGTAGGAATATCTGCTATTTTTGTGCTTTATACAAATTCAACAAATTAGTTATGAGAGTATTGACTTTTTATTTGAGCTTAATCATTAGTTTGTTAAGCAATCAACTTGTGGCCCAAAGTGAAGATTCAAAATTGGTGGTTGGAATTGTTGTTGACCAGATGAGGTATGATTATATAGATAGGTATTGGAGTGAATTTGGAGAAGAGGGTTTTAAAACTTTGGTAAACCAAGGTTTTTTCGCAAGAAGTGTAAACTATCATTATAAACCAACTTATACAGGTTCAGGTCATGCTTCCATTTTTACTGGAGCATCACCTTCAAAACATGGAATCGTTGGAAATAATTGGTATTCAAGAAGTGAAGAGAAAGTTGTCTATTGTGCAGAAAGTCTCAAGGATGATAGTAACTATTGGATGTCTCCTCAACGATTGAGAGGAAGAACGATTGCAGATGAAATTAAGTTAAGTAGGGGGGCGGAAGTTAAAAGTTATGGAATCTCTTTAAAAGATCGGGGAGCAATACTTCCTGCAGGCTTTTTAGCTGATGCCGCATTTTGGTTTAGTAGTGATGAGCAAAAGTGGATTAGTAGTGAATTTTATTCCAATAATAATCCAGAATGGTTAAAGCAATTTAATGAGCAAGACCTAGTAGACAAATATCTTTCAAATCCTTGGACGCTTAGTTTAAGTGAAGATAAATATGCTCAAAGTAGCCCAGATGAAAATAACTATGAAACGCCATTATTTAAAAATGGAGGAACTACTTTTCCTTACAATTTATTAGAAGCTTATCGACAAGAAGGAATTGGTATTTTAAAATCTATACCGCAAGGGAACACCATGACAACTGACTTAGCTATCCAACTGATACAGTCTGAAAAATTAGGTGAAGATGAAGTATTGGACTTTCTTTCGATTAGTTACTCTGCAACGGATTATGTTGGTCACCGATTTGGTGTCGGCTCAAGAGAGGTGCATGATACTTATATCAAGCTAGATCAGGATATTGCACGTTTAATTTCTTACCTGAATACAACGATTGGAAAGGACAAGTATTTACTCTTTTTAACTTCAGACCATGGAGCTGGAGAAGTGAGAAACTCATTAAAAGAAAAGAACTTACCTCACGGTAAAATAGAAACAAAAAAATTAAAAGAAGAATTAGATTCAGCATTGGATGCAAAATTTGGACCTTCCGAATGGATTAGCTCATTCATTAACTTAAATGTTTACCTAAACAATAAACCATTCGAATCTGGCTTTGTAGAAAAACAAAAAATAGTTGACTTTCTAGTTGAGTACATAAAAACGAAAAATGGGGTATTGGATGTTTGGACACAATCACATACGGTCAGTCAGCTATACTTAAATTTACTGACAGCAAATGGATTTTTAAATAGGGAATCTGGCGACTTAATTATCGTTGAACAGGCTTCTTGGACCAATTATTCGGATAAAGGTTCAACTCATGGAAGTCCATATCATTATGATACCCATGTGCCGTTAATTATTTATGGAAATGGTGTTTCAAGAGGTCAAACTTTCAAAGCCTACACCATAGCCGAAATTGCGCCGACAATTGCTCAATTACTTAAGGTGCCTTGTCCCGAACTAAGTGAAGGGGAGGTGATTAAAGAATTGTTTAAATAAAAAAACCGGTGAGCGTCCATCAAACTCACCGGCCTTACAAATCACTCTTAACTAACCAATTAACTTAAGAGCATGAAAACCGATTCTCACCAAAATAAATCGATTCTAGATGTATTGGATTAAACTTTGTTGGTAGTAGATTGAAATATGGGATATTAAGTTTGTTTTCTTTTGCCTTCTTGTTGAAACGTTCAAGTATACAAGAATCAAAAGCTAGATTATAAGCCTCTAATCGTTCACTTGAGATCTCTTGCAATTTTCTACTGCCATACTTTAATTTATCATTTTGTAAAAGGAAAATAACTTCAATTTGCTCTAAAATATTCTTTAGGTAAAATCTTAAGAAACCAAAGTAAATTTCATTCACAGAAGATTTACATGTACTTAAGAGTTCTTCTTTATTTATGTTATCCTCTTTTAAAAGTTGTACTTGATCAGCAACGATGACTAAACTTAGACGAGCCAATTGAAGTATTGCCCTAGAAATCCGATTCGGATTATCATTTACTAGATTTCGAATTAATCTATAATTTGCAATTAAGGTTTTTGTTGAAGTTTTGGTCGAACTAGATAGTTTCGAGTTAAGTGCCTTAAATGCTTCTATCAATTTGGTATTTTCGCTTGCTTGATTACTATATTTTTGCTTTAAATGGGCATAAACAGCCTCTAAAGGTGAACCTTTTTGAAGTTCATAAATCTCAGCAAGTAAAAAGTCGGAAGCTTCTTCAATTTGATATTGTTTCATCTTGTGAAACAAATCCTCTAATTCCTGTATTTTCTCTCTTTTCTCCTTTTGCTGACTACCGTACACGGCATAAAAAACAGAAGTTAATAAAAGGTCTTTATAGTCTTTATCTACTTCACCATAATAATTTAAAATACAACGGTAAATTATTCTTTCAAATATGACAAATGCATTAAAATCTAATTCCAGTTCATTTGCTGTTTCCGTTGCACTTTTTCCTTCTCGATAGCATTTAAAAATCTCTAAGCTAACATCAGAATAAGAGCAATTTTGACCCAAACTATTTGCGATAGATTGAGCCTGATCCTCTTTTAATGTTTTTACTATTTCTTCAATGTTGAGCATAGGGATGTTTAATTACCATGCTAAAGTACTTGCATACATATATAATAAAATAGACAAATACTCTAATAAATACACATTGAAAGATTGTTAAATAAACATATAAACGACAATAACTAACTGTATTGAAGTTAGTTATTGTCGTTTATATGTTACATTAAAACGTTGTGATTCGTTAAAGTCAAACGTTCTTAATGTTGGGTATTCTTAGTTGAAGTTTATGGCTCTTGAGTCACACCTGGCTCATTCCATTCATCCCATCCACCACCATCGTCATCTGAAGCATTTTCTGCTTGAGCGGCTGCGATTTCAGTATTTAATTGATCCTCAGTGTAATTAGAATAGTCAGCTGGTGATCCGTATCCTAGTAATGAAATAAGTAGTGTAATAAGGCTTGTCATTGTTCGTTCTTTTTAAATTCTGATGCAAACATAAAAAGCCTCTAAAGCTACGGAAGAGACACTTTGCAAAGAAAAGTTACAATGGGGAATAGTTAAATTATAAGCGAAAAATGCTAGACATCTTGAGTTGCCTGTGCTTTATTGTATCTTTACTTTTTCAGCCGAAGTATGTCAGAGAAAAGTTTTAGTCGGTTAAAAAAGCTTTTATTAAGCCTAAAGCCTCAAGAAAAGAGTTTGGCTTTAAAACATCTATCCGCTTATGACAGGCATAGTAGAAGTGGTAAAACCAAAATGAGGAATCTTTGCAAAGTTATACTAAAAGATTCTGATATTCAATACGCAAGAGCTAAACAAATTGTTTCATCTCAGACAAACTTAAGATCATTTAACCAACTAATAAGTCGCACTTTTGAACGTGTAATGGAGTCTTTGTTGTTAGATGTAAATATTAATAGAACAAGTAGTTACAGTAAGGTTTTTCAGAAAAAATTCACCCTTCGAAAAAAAATTGTTGAAAGTCGAATAATAAGTAGTAAGGGACTAATAAAAGAGTCACTTGAAATGAACAATATCCTCATTAAGGAAGCTAAAAGGTATGAACTTTTTGATGAGTTATTGGAGTTACTATATCTGCAGCAAGATAAGACGGTTCATCTCAATGGATTTAAAGAATACGATCGATTTGGTAAAGAAATCGAGAAATATGAGAAAGTTAGAAATCTCTATCAGCTAGCTCGTCAAACATTAAATCGGTATCACTTAAAAGTAAACTTTTCAGCCTCAAGAGAGGGTGATATCGAATTGATGAAGACTACGATGCTTCAACTGCAAGAATATGCTGAGCAATCCGGTTCTGCGAACGTAAAAAGTTTGGCGTTTTTGATTAGCATGGAATACTATGCCCAACTCAAAGAATATAAGAAGAACATTGAAGTCGGTAGGCAGTTTTTAAATTTAGTTAAAGAGGAAATTACGGTTAGAACCGATCAACGTATTGTATACATTCTAGGAACCTTGATTGAGAATTTAATTCTCGATTTTAATTTGAAGGGAGCACTAGAATATATTAAGCAAGCAGAGCGAATAAAACTCTCTAAACAGAGTAAGAATTATTATAAGTTGCTTGAAAATAAAGTAAAACTTTCTTTTTATGTTGGAGACTATGAAGAAATAAATCAAACAATTGACAAGTTAGATAAAACGGCCTTATCGAAGAATGAGCTTCAATCTACAAAGATTTTTTATTACAAAGCAATGAGGTATTTTGCTGTTGAAGAATTTCGACAAGCTAATCTTCTGTTAGGCAATTTACCTGTTTTGGAGAAGGATAAAGAAGGGTGGAATATTTGGATTCGAATTATGCGAATTTTAAGTTCTATTGAATTACTTAGGCTTGAGTTGATTGATTATGATATCGCAAGCTTTAAAAAATATATGCAAAGAACCGAGCAAAAGTATAGCTTAAATAATCGGGATAAGACGATTGTAGACATTTTGGTTAGCTTAGATTACAACGATTTTGATTTTGCAAAAGTGAAAGAATTGAAAAGCAAAGAACTAAGTGAGTTATCGGAAAAAAATGGAGCATTGTCGTGGAGGCCACTTAGTCCTGAAATGATCATCTTTCAAGACTGGTTTGAATCAAAACTGATGGATAAGCGATACAAGCCAAATTTAGAGCGTTTTGAAACAATAAAGCCCACTAAATAGTGGGCTTACTGTCCTCTTGAATTGTTTAACTGTAGTTTTAGAGGAAGGAGGGATTTTAAAGCATTTTAAACACATTTAAATGAATGCTTATATGCTGATTCAATTTTGCAGTCTCACCTTTTTCAACCTTTTTTTGCAGCTTTATTTCTCTTGCATTTGCGCTAAAAAGTAACCCTATAATTCCTAGGACTAGAAGGGAGGTGATCAAAAATTTACTTTTCATTGGTTTATAAGTTTTCAAGCCTTTTTGCTTCTTCTTCTAATGCTCTTTTTATTTCCTTTTCAGCTCTTTTTAGTTCAATTTTTGCTCGTTCTAATTCCAATTCAGCTTCTTTTAAAAAGACTTCTTCAAATTCTTTTTCTTCAATAAATTCTTCATTTTCTAACCAATTGCAATCCACGCATTTCAAGCCCGCCGACGTCATGAGCCAATGGTGTCCAAGCATATCATCATCATACGTATTCGTTACATTTTCAATGTCGTAAATCACTCTGCTCGCGCTTTGGTCTAGATAG
>CAJXFJ010000008.1 GCA_913052515.1 uncultured Flavobacteriales bacterium
TAAGACCCAATGTATACACTGCTATCATACTTTTCAGAACAAGCCAGCAGAGATATTGCAACTACAATTAGAAGAATTGCCTTTTTCATGCTTGGAAATTAACTAAATGCAGTTTAAACCGTTTTTACTTTTAGAAACATTAAGAATTAAATACTTCAACTTATTATGCTTCTTGCTTGTCGAATAAATAGCTGGTTCTAATTAAAACAATCTTTTTAAAATCTAATCGTTTACCCAAAAATCCAATAGCATTGAAATCATCCTACTACCTGCTACTTTCATTGTGTTTGGCATTCTTCATAAATAGCCCCGCACAAAAACAATTCATTAGATATCATTTTACCAATCAACAATATGATACCTTACCACTTATTCAGTACAATTCAAGCATTCAAGCTGAAAACACAAATTTCTATTTAGGAAAAGATAGTAACATAGCAATTCTTCCCAATGCCATACCCACCCAAAACACCTACCCTCAAAGCAATTATACCTACAAAGAAAGGGCGGATTTAAACTACTCCATTACTGATTTTCCTTTACGAGCAGCAATTAAAACCTTTTCCGTGGAGAATGACAGCTTAATTGATAATTGCTCTGGAGTAATGATTAGTAAAAACCACATGCTCACTGCTGCTCACTGTTTAGTTTCAATAATCACAGACAGTGTGTTTGTTGATTCGCTAAAAATTTGCCCTGCTTTTAATAAGGGAATAAGCAATGGAAGTTTTACTTGTACATATGCTAAACAATTTTACTATCCTGCAAACTACTCCTTTTCAGAAGACCTTGCCATTGTAGAGTTAGAAGATTCCATTGGCAAAGAAACTGGTTGGGTTGGTGTTGGCTTTAATAAAAGCAATTCATTCATTTCCAATGGTTCTTTTTTTAAATTGTCTTACCCAAGTACTACCATCTCTTCTTTGGATCCAAGGGTATATAATGGCGACACCCTATTTTTTAGCCATGGAGCCATTAATCTGATTGATTCTAATTTTTTAGGAGTTAATTCTGCAAGTGGAATTCCTGGTGAAAGTGGAAGCTCCCTCATTCGTTATCAAAATGGTTTAGCGTATACCAGCTATGGAACCTTGAGCTTATCTAATAGCTTGAGGCATAGCAGAATAAATAATTGGGAATACTATGCCATCAAAACCTTTATTCAATCTTCCATTTTATCCTCAACTGGAACCGTTTTGAAAACAGATCAGAACATATCTGTTTTTCCAAATCCTGCTCAAGAGATGCTTCATATTTCAATCCCCAAACAGTCAACATATAACGTTCGTTTGCTTTCAATAAAAGGGCAACTACTTTTTAGAGAAACTATACATATATCAGATTATACCATTAATCTTTCAGACTTTCCAAAAGGAACTTATATCCTTCAAATCGAAAATGAAAGTTCTAGAACTATTAAAAAAATTGTAAAGTTCTAGTCTAATATAGAAAGTGTAGTAGAAACCGTTTTCATCAAATTCTCCTTAAGTGGATTTAATTTAGAAGTCGCCAATAAGCCACACTGAAAAGCGTATAATGTTTGAGCAATTCCTTCAATATCTTTATGTGCTGCTAATTGGCCTTTACTCTTGCCATATTCCAAATAGGTGCGAAACATTTTTAAGTGAAGCTCTCTTGTTTCTAGCAAACTTGCCCGAATTTCTTCTGAACTGTTTGCAAGCTCAACGGTGGTATTTAGATGAAAGCAAGAATTTGATTTATCATCTTTCAAAGCCGCATCCACAAAGTATTCAAACATTACATAAAGCCCTTGTCTAATATCTGTATAGTAATATAGAATAGACGAAACCTCTTTGGTTTCTGCTGTCTGATAACTCTCTAAAGCTTTAGCAAATAGTTGATCTTTGCCCCCGTAGGTATCATACATACTGGCTCTATTTATTCCTAAAGTATCCACTAAATCTTGCATAGAAGTAGCGTAATATCCTTTTTCCCAAAAAAGGTTTTTAGCCTTTTCTAAAACCTCAGCAGGATCAAAATTTTTAGTTCTTGGCATAACAATCGTTTGCCTAAAAATACCATTTTGGAATGCTTATTATAAAAAGAGGGAATAAAACTTATTAACGACTTACACTAGTCAATTAAGTCTGCTAAAACAACCAATCCGTGAATATCTAGTAACTTAATCCGCTTACCTTCTAAGGCAATTAGTTTTTCTTTTTTTAATTCAGCAAGCAAACGAATTACGGCTTCTGTGGCGGTTCCAACCATATTGGCTATCTCTTCACGACTTAGTTTTACGTCAATGCAATTTTCTTCATCAAGTCCAAAAGTTTCCTTCAACCAAAGTAACATTTCAGCTAAACGTTGTTTGGTAGTTTTTTGAGCCATATCCGTAATTAATCGAGAAGCATTATCCCAATTTTTTGCCGTTAACTCTAGCATTTTGAGGCTAAAATTGGGCTCCAAACGAATCAACTCAAAAAAGTTTCTAGCAGGAATAAAACAAACAGCTGAATCTTCTAAGGTAGTAGCTGTAGCACTAAGTGGACGTTTACTGAGCATAGAGTTATAACCAATGATATCGCCAGCAGTGGCAAAACGAACAATTTGCTCTTTTCCACTTGGCCCCATTTTACTCAGCTTAATTTTCCCTTTGTTCACACAAAATATCCCTCTAGAAATACTTCCTTCCTTAAAAATTTGCTCTCCTTTTACATAAAAATCACAACTTTTATCGGAATCTAAATCAATTAACTGGCTGCTATTTAAGCTACAAAAAACTGACTTGTGTCTAGAACCACAAGTTGCGCATTCGGGGGTATGTAGCTTTTCGCTCATAGGTGAAGATATGACAAATATCATACTTTGCTACTAACTTTGAAAGGAAATTCGCAGAAGAATTTAGACGATCAAAAAGGAAGATAAAAATAGCGCTACGACTTGTTATCATTGTGGAGATGATTGCTTGAGTGACTCCATTGTAAAAGATGATAAATCATTCTGTTGCCAAGGGTGCAAAACAGTGTATGAAATACTTCATGAAAATGATTTATGCGATTACTATACCCTAGAAAATACACCAGGAATTAGTCCGAAAGCGAAAAGCCAAAGTAAATTTGAATACTTAGAACATGCTAGCATTCAAGAAGAACTATTGGACTTTCAAGATGACACATTGAGCAAAGTTCAATTTTATTTACCGCAAATACACTGCAGCTCTTGTTTATGGCTGCTTGAAAACCTTTATAAACTAAACTCTGGGGTAACACAAAGCCGGGTAAACTTTGTAAAAAAAGAAGTGTATCTCACCTTTCTGCATCAAGAGATTAGCTTGCGTCAATTGGTTGAACTTTTAGCAAGTTTGGGTTACGAGCCAAGCATAACGCTTGACCAACTGAAGTCTGAACGAAAAAAGCCAATTAGCAAACGGTTGATTTATCAAGTTGGACTTGCCGGCTTTGCTTTTGGGAACATCATGCTTCTAAGTTTGCCTGAATACTTTGGTTTCGATGAACGAAGCTTAAAAGAGTTTGCCCATTGGTTTGCTTGGTTAAACTTGATTTTAGCGACTCCTGTAGCCTTTTATAGCGGTCAAGATTATTTTAAATCGGCTTGGACTAGCTTAAAGCGAAAACGCTTAAACATAGATGTTCCCATTGCCATTGGTGTTCTTGTACTTTATTTAAGAAGCTTTTATGAAATTGTAACCCAAACTGGTGCAGGTTATTTCGATTCTTTATGTGGATTGCTTTTCTTCTTACTTCTTGGAAGAATTTTTCAAGAAAAAGTATACCATCAACTTTCATTTGAAAGAGATTACCGTTCGTATTTCCCCATTTCCATTAACCGCATATCGAATCAAGTGGAGGAGAGTGTTCCTGTTCAAGAAATCAAAAAAGGAGATAAAATCATTATTCGAAATAGTGAATTGATTCCGGTTGATGGTTTCTTAATTGAAGGCATTGGAAACATTGATAATAGTTTTGCAACGGGCGAGTCTGAGCCCATAAAAAAAGAATTAGGTAGTAAAGTTTATGCAGGTGGAAGACAACTTGGAAGTTCCATTGTACTAGAAGTGATCAGACCCTTGGAACAAAGCAAACTTACCCGGCTTTGGAGTGAACATGCCGAACAGAGACAAAACACAAAAGAACAAGTCAGTTTCTCAGATTTGACCGATGAAATATCGCATTGGTTTACGCCCATCATTCTGCTCATTGCACTTGTTGCAGGAGGATATCACTTTCAATATGGAATCGGGCATGCTTTAGAAGTGATGAGCGCTATTCTCATAGTTGCCTGTCCATGTGCCCTAGCCTTAGCTGCACCTTTTACCTTTGGGCACGCCATGCGTTATTTAGGAAGACTAAATTGCTACCTAAGAGAAGCAAGCGTTATTGAGCGCTTGGCTAAAATCAATCACATTATTTTCGATAAAACAGGAACCTTGACTTATGGACAAAACAAAAAAGTAAGTTATCGAGGTAAGGCCTTGAACAAAGAACAAGAACAAGCTATTCAAGTAATCTTTTCACAAAGTAATCACCCACTAAGTCGAATCATTGCCGATCACTTACCTATTGCAGAATGTACTACTCTTTCAAAATTTCAAGAAATAGAAGGTAAAGGGTTAGTGGCAAGTATAAACGAAAACACTTACCGACTTGGTGCTGTAAGTTGGTTAAATCAGGCAGCAGATAATCACAATCAAGACACGAGTGTTGGTGTAGAAATTAACAAGGACTATCTCGGCACTTTTCTTATCAAAAACGAATACCGAAGAGGTTTAAAAGCTTTGTTACAAAAGTTAAATCAGACTTTCAAACTATCAATGATTTCCGGAGATCATAGCGGTCAAGAAGAAACTTTGAAAGCGTACTTTCCTTCAAATAGTACACTTTTATTTGAGCAAAGCCCTGAAGACAAATTAAACTACATTAAAGCAAGTAAACAAAAAGGAGACAATTGCTTAATGATTGGGGATGGACTTAACGATGCAGGAGCTTTGCTAGAAAGTAATGTAGGAGTTTCCATTGCAGAAAATGTCAACGCCTTCTCTCCTGCCTGTGATATCATTTTAAGTGCAGATCGATTTGAAGAAATTGAAAACATTTTAAAGTTTGCAAAGCGCAGTAAGCAGATTGTCATCATCAGTTTTATCATTTCATTTCTCTATAATGCGGTAGGTTTAGCCTTTGCCGTACAAGGGCTACTTAGTCCTGTATTTGCCGCTATTTTAATGCCCGTAAGTTCTATTTCGGTTGTTAGTTTCGTGAGTTTAGCTACTTGGCTTTTGTATCACAATGCTTTTCAAAAACAAAGCTGATAAATATCATTTTTATAGCCTAAAAACTGACCTAGCTTTGGTTATATAATTTAAAACCAAAGTAATATGGGATTAGCAGATATTGAAAGCATTGAGCAATTAAAAAAAAGCTTAAACCTCGGTCCAGGTTATGGAGGCTACAATGAATTAATTAAAGCGATTAAAATTCCTCATTCGGAATGGGAAAAAAACTATTTGTGGAAGGATGAAAACTACACGAGAAATTGCATTTCTTCTTGTGATGGTTATGAGCTTATTTTAATGTGTTGGAAAGAAAGGCAAGCCTCTCCCATTCACAGTTACGATTTTCAAGAAGGCTGGATTAAAGTTTTAGAAGGAGAATTGACCATAGAAACCTATGAGGTAGATCAAGAAACAAAAGACTATCGTTTACAAGAAGCCATGCATATTGTTGAAGGCGAATCAACTTATTTAAATGACAACATGGGTTACCACCGAGTTTTGAATTCAAAAAAAGGGAATACAACAAGTCTTCATTTACATATAGAAAAGGTGAAACAATGGACAGTTTTAGATGAAGAGAAGCATGAATTCAAAACTATCACCCCACAAATTGACTCTAAAAGCGCTGATTGCGAATAGGTTTAACAATTTTTTAGAATTACTGATAAATATCATTTTTTACCCATTTCGCAAAGTTCACCTTTGTTC
Organism: uncultured Flavobacteriales bacterium; assembly: GCA_913052515.1. The sequence continues at coordinate 5,963 of CAJXFJ010000008.1, forward strand.
AAAATAAATTACCATGAGTGTACTAATTCTTCTCATACTAGCCAGTTTAGCAGTTGCCATCATCTTTTTGCTGGCATTTATTTGGTCAGTTAAAAACGGACAGTATGAAGATGACTACACGCCATCGGTGAGAATGCTTTTTGATAATAAGAAACACACAAACCTTAATCAGGATAAATCCACTAATCAATAATTACGATCATGCAAGTAGAAAAATTTAAGTATGACAATAAGATTGTAAAGCTATTTGCTTACGCAACAGTCTTTTGGGGAGTAATTGGAATGTTGGTTGGCTTACTGGTAGCCTTTCAATTTATTTTTCCTTCCTTGAGTTTTAATCTAGAATACACCACTTTCGGTAGAGTTAGACCATTGCATACCAATGCAGTCATTTTTGCTTTTGTAGGAAATGGAATTTTTGCCGGAGTTTATTATTCGCTTCAGCGATTGCTAAAAGCCAGAATGTACAGTGATCTATTAAGCAAAATCAACTTTTGGGGTTGGCAGTTAATTATTGTTTCGGCAGCCATAACACTACCATTAGGCTATACAACATCAAAAGAGTACGCAGAACTAGAATGGCCCATAGATATTGCTATAGCCTTGATTTGGGTGGTATTTGGTTGGAATATGTTTGCCACCATTCTAAAACGTAGAGAACGTCACTTGTACGTTGCCATTTGGTTCTACATTGCCACTTTTGTTACGGTTGCAGTTTTACATATTGTAAACTCCTTTGAACTTCCGGTTACATTCATGAAAAGTTATTCTTGGTATGCTGGAGTTCAAGATGCCTTGGTTCAATGGTGGTACGGGCACAATGCTGTTGCCTTTTTCCTTACTACTCCATACTTGGGGTTGATGTACTACTTTGTACCAAAGGCTGCAAATCGTCCTGTTTTCTCTTATCGATTATCGATTATTCACTTCTGGGCATTAATCTTCTTATACATTTGGGCAGGACCTCATCACTTATTGTATACCGCCCTGCCTGATTGGGCTCAGTCTTTAGGAACAGTATTTTCTGTGATGCTAATTGCTCCTTCTTGGGGTGGTATGATTAATGGACTTTTAACCCTAAGAGGTGCTTGGGATAAAGTTCGCGACAGCGCTGTATTGAAGTTTATGGTTGTTGCTATTACGGCTTATGGTATGTCAACCTTTGAAGGCCCCATGCTTTCGTTGAAAAACGTAAACGCCATTGCTCACTTTACCGATTGGATTGTGGCTCACGTACATGTTGGAGCACTTGGTTGGAATGGATTTTTGACTTTTGGTATGCTGTATTACTTATGGCCAAAGCTTTTCCAAACTAAATTGTGGTCTGTTAAGTTGGCCAATTTCCACTTCTGGATTGGCACTTTAGGAATCTTATTTTATGCCATTCCGCTTTACTGGGCAGGTTTTACACAAAGTCAAATGTGGAATGACTTTACCAATGAAGGTTTCTTAAAATACCCGAACTTCTTAGAAACGGTTACTAACATTATACCTATGTATGCTTACCGCGCAATTGGTGGTTTGCTATATTATGTTGGGGTAATTGTAATGGTTGTAAACTTGGTTCAAACCGCTAAATCTGGGGTGTTCTTAGCAGAAGAGGAAGCAGAAGCAGCACCATTAAAGAAACTAAGTGCAAACTATAAAGATGAGCACTGGCACAGATGGTTTGAAAGAAAACCAACCCAAATGCTAATTGGATCTTTAGTCGTGATTTTAATTGGTGGAGTAATTGAAATGGTGCCAACCTTCTTGGTAAAATCAAATGTACCAACCATAGCCAGTGTTAAGCCTTATACTCCTCTTGAGTTGATTGGTCGAGATATTTACATTAAAGAAGGCTGTAACAACTGCCACAGTCAAATGATTCGCCCTTTCCGTTCTGAAACTGAGCGATATGGAGAATATTCTAAAGCTGGAGAGTTTGTTTACGATCACCCATTTTTATGGGGTTCAAAGCGTACAGGACCAGACTTGGCAAGAGAAGGTTCTGCTAAGTTGAAAAAACCAAACTCTTGGCATTTCAAACACATGTATGACCCACGAAGTGTATCTCCAGGTTCTATCATGCCGCCATATCCTTGGTTGCTCGATAAAAGCTATGATACTACGGTAACAGCTGCTAAAATAAGAGCTATGATTACACTAGGAGTTCCTTACGAAGAGGATTACCCTGAAAAAGCAAATGCAGATGTTGAAAAACAAGCCAATGAAATTGTAGAAGAAATGCGAGGTACACTTGAAGAAGAAGGCTTTGAAGTTGCGGCAGACCGCGAAATTGTAGCTCTAATTGCTTATTTACAAAGACTAGGGGTAGATATTGAGAAGGGAAATCAAACTGCCGAAAACTAATACGCTATGTTAAAATTTATAAAACACAATATGGAAACGATTGGTGGGGTTGAAATTTTCCCACTCATTTCCTTCCTTATCTTCTTTGTTTTCTTCATCGGCTTGTTTACTTGGGTCATGAAAATGAAAAAAACAGAGGTAAACATGCTTGCTCAATTACCATTTGAAGATAAAACTCAAGAAAACGAAACTACTAACATCTGAATACTACGGTTATGAAAAGGAAAATATTAAGTTTAAGTCTGCTGCTAAGTGTTTTGGCACCTTTTGGAGCCATAGCAGGGGACAACAGTATAGCCCAAGCAAGTGGAATTTCTGACTTTGCACTTTTAAGTTTAATGCTTGGAATGGTTGTATTACTTCTCCTAATTATTCAAGCGCTTTCAAATGCAATTAAAAGCATTAGCAAAAGCCAAAAATTAGAAGAAAACATCAAGCCAAATACAACAGTAAAAGCTATTGCAACACTGGCACTACTAGGAACTAGTTTTAGTGCAAATGCCGCAAACGAAGCAGCTGCTTCTGCTCCTTTTGTATTTGACAATACCTTGTTTTGGATTCTAACAGGATTAATTGTCACCTTGGCATTCGTTATTTTAATTCTATTCAGAGCACTTCAAACTTTAATCAAACTACAATTAGGGGTTGAAGAAGAAGTTGAAGAAAAGAAGGTTGACATATTTGAAAGCTTAAGCCTAACAGATAATGTTCCAATTGAAGAAGAAGATTCTGTTATGCTTGACCACGATTATGATGGTATTAAAGAGCTTGACAACAACTTACCACCATGGTGGGTATATATGTTTTATGCTACAATCATATTCTCTGTTGTTTACATCGTTCGTTTCCACATTACAGGTAGCGGACAATTAAGTCATGAAGAATACATGGCTGAAATGGATGCTGCGGTAGCTGAAAAAGCTGAAATGATGGCGAATGCTACCGAAAGCATTACTGAGGACAATGTTGTCTTTTTAGTAGATGCTCCAACCATTGAAAAAGGGGCTGCTATTTTCCAAGGAAATTGTGCTACGTGCCACGGTCAATTAGGCGAAGGTGGCGCAGGACCAAACTTAACGGATGAGTATTGGATTCATGGTGGAAGCATTAACAGCATTTTTAAAACCATCAAGTATGGCGTTCCTGCTAAAGGCATGATTGCTTGGCAAAGCCAGTTTAGCCCAAAACAAATGCAACAAGTAGCTTCATACATCAAAACGCTAAAAGGAACAAATCCGCCTAACGGAAAAGCACCTCAAGGCGAAATATATGTGGAAGAAATTCCTGCAGCAGAAGGAGATACGCTTGTAAAAGAAGAAAATGACACCATGACGGTTGTTGTTGAAATGGATAAATAAAAGTAAAAGCCGCTATGAAAGGGCAAGAGAAGGAAGAGTACATGGATCAAAGCTTTCGTGATTCTATTGGAACAATAGATGACGATGGTAAGCGAAAATGGATTTTTCCTAAAAAGCCGAAAGGAAATTACTACAATGCAAGAACATGGGTGAGTTTAGGTTTGCTTGCTGTCTTGTTTAGCGGACCTTTTCTAAGAATTGGCGGTCAACCTCTTTTAATGATAAACATTCTAGAAAGAAAGTTTATCGTTTTTGGCCAAGTCTTTTGGCCACAAGACTTCTACATTTTTGTATTGGTCATGTTATCTGGTGTTCTTTTCATTGTTTTGTTTACGGTTGTTTTTGGAAGACTTTTTTGCGGATGGGTTTGTCCCCAAACCATTTTTATGGAAATGGTTTTTCGAAAAATTGAATATTGGATAGATGGAGACTTTAAGCATCAAAAACGATTAAAAGACGCTCCTTGGAATGCGGAAAAAATTAGAAAAAGAGTTTTAAAACACGGGATCTTTTTTGCCATTTCATTTCTCATCGCAAATACCTTCTTAGCATACATTATCGGTTCTGATGAACTCATAAAAACCATTACCGATAATCCTTTAAACCACATCACTGGACTAGTTTCTATTTTAATATTTACCGGTGTTTTTTATTGGGTGTTTAGCTGGTTTAGAGAGCAAGTTTGTTTGGTTGCTTGTCCTTACGGAAGACTACAAGGTGTAATGCTAGATAGAAATTCTATTGTAGTAGCTTATGATTACATTCGTGGTGAAGTAAGAGGACGATTTAAGAAAACGGAAGACAGAGCAGAAGCAGGTAAAGGAGATTGTATAGACTGTCATCAATGTGTGGATGTTTGTCCTACGGGAATTGACATTAGAAATGGAACTCAATTGGAATGTGTGAACTGCACAGCCTGTATAGATGCCTGTGATCATATGATGGAAAGCGTTGGCTTACCCAAAGGTTTGATACGATACGATTCTGAAGAAGGCATTGTAAACAAAAGCAAAAAAATATTTAGTGTACGAACCATTGGCTATTCTATTGTTTTGGTCTTGCTTTTAGGCTTAGTTAGCTTCTTATTGGTAAACCGAACAGATGTTGACGCAACCATATTAAAAACTCCGGGTCAACAGTATCAAAAAAGAGAGAATAACCTAGTTAGTAATTTATACAACTACAAAATCATCAATAAAACATTTGATAGTATTCCAGGTGAAATAAAGCCCATCGGCATAGAGGGAGTAATAGAGTACATCGGAGGAAAGACCTTTGTCATTCCATCTGAATCTATTGCAGAAGGCTCATTCTTTTTAATCGTTAACATGGAAGAGCTAAGTGAACGAAAGTCTATAATATATTTAGGAGTATATGATGAAAATGGAGAGTTGTTAGACAAAGTAAAAACCTCTTTCCTTGCACCTTTAAAACGAAAGAAAAAATGAAGCTGAATTGGGGAACAAAAATAGCATCAGTTTACATTGCGTTTGTAGCATTTATAATTGTAATGGTATACCTGAGCTTTGGCGAAAAATATGACTTAGTTACAGAAGACTATTATGCGCAAGAGTTAGCTTTTCAAGATAAAATTGATGCAAAAAACAGGTTAGAAAACCTGGAAGAAAACCTTCATACAAGTATTGAAAATGAGTATTTAAAAATTGACTTTCCTCATGCCGAAACAACTGAACTAAATGGAAATATACACTGCTTTAGACCGTCAGATGAATCCAAAGACTTTGTTGTAAAACTTGAAAATGAAAAAAAAGTAAAAAGAATTCCTTTAAGTCAATTTAGTTCGGGAAAATACCTTTTAAAAATAAGTTGGGAAGCTGAGAACAAAAAGTTTTACGCTGAAAAAACTATTGTAATACCCTAAAATATGGAGTTGTGGACCGCATTTTCAATTGGATTATTGGGTAGCCTACACTGTATTGGAATGTGTGGTCCAATTGCTTTTGCTTTACCGCTAAATCGACAAAATAATTTACAGGCGAGCCTTGGCGGCTTAACCTATAATTTGGGTCGTTTACTCACTTACTTTCTATTGGGTAGTTTATTTGGGGTATTAGGTTTTGGTTTTGCTTTGGCTGGTATTCAGCAATGGATTTCAATAGTGGTTGGAGTATTTATGATTTCTACCGTTTTATATAGCTCAGTAAGTCATTCAAAATATTTAGATCTATCGTCATTTAATTTATGGATTGGAAGAGTGAAAGCAGAGCTAGGAAAACGCTTGGGACGTAAATCCTTTCAAAACTTATTTGCTATTGGCTTATTAAACGGATTATTACCTTGCGGATTGGTTTACTTAGCATTAGCAGGCGCAACTGCTTCAAAAACAATTCTTGAAGGAGGGTTTTTTATGTTGTTTTTTGGACTAGGAACTCTTCCCGTTATGCTTTCTGTAGCGGTTTACGGAAATCAACTAAAACTAAGTCTAATGAAAAAGGGACGTAAACTCATACCTGTGTTTGTTGTTGTCATCGGTAGTTTATTTATCCTTAGAGGCTTAAACCTTGGTGTTCCTTATTTAAGTCCAAAATTAAACCCTCAAGAGGTGGAGTCTTGTCATTAAAATGAAGAAAGTTATGTATTGGAGAGCTTTAAATAGAGAAGAAATAAACAACACCATAAACCAAGCATTAGAGCAAAATGCAAGCTATGAAAAAGGTGATGTCATTGGCACCCCTGCAACTTATTTAGACAAAAATGAATTTTATCCTGATGCAAGCTTCTTAAAGGATGCTCCATTTTTGAGAAGCTTAATTGCAAACCCAAACCACATTGGTTGCCACACTTTAGAAAAAGTGAGTTCTCCCATTTTTAAAGGTACTCAAGTCATTGAAAAAGAACTCATTGAAATTTGCTCAGAAGAAATATTTAAAGCACCCAAAAGCGCTATAGATGGGTACATAGCAACAGGAGGTACAGAAGCCAACATTGAGGCACTTTGGATTTATAGAAACTATTTTATTAGGGAATATGGTGCAAAAGCAGAGCAGGTAGGTGTTTTGTTTTCAGAAGACACTCACTATTCCATTACAAAAGGATGTAATCTGCTGCAAATAACACCTGTACTCCTCAATGTTGACAATAAAACAAGAGAGATTGAATTAGAAAACCTTGCAGAAAATATTGCCATAGCAATGGATAAAGGCATAAAATACTTTATCGTTGTCTTAAATGTTTCCACTACTATGTTTGGCTCTGTAGATGACATTGATTCAGTTGTCAATATTCTTGATCGCGAAGAAATTGTATTTAAAGTACACCTTGATGCCGCTTTTGGTGGATTTATTTACCCTTTTACAAACAAAGACTCCAAACACAATTTTAAACACCCAAGAGTGAGTTCCATATCAATTGATGCCCACAAAATGCTTCAGACACCTTATGGAACGGGTATGTTTCTTATTCGAAAAGGATATATGCAATATGTTACCAACAATTATGCGCAATATGTTCCTGGTTTGGATTACACTTTATGTGGAAGTAGAAGTGGTGCAAACGCAATCGTCATTTGGATGCTTCTAAAAGCTTATGGTTCTGAAGGGTGGACAAATAAAATGAATGAACTAAACAAGCGAACTGATTTCTTATGCAACAAACTAGATCAACTAGAAGTTGAATACTTTAGAAACCCATTCATCAACATTGTTGCTATTAAAGCCAACGAAATAAACACTGAATTAGCCAAGAAATATGAATTAGTTGCAGACACTTACGAACACACTCCATCTTGGTGGAAGATTGTTGTCATGGATCATGTAAGCTACCAAATTCTCGAAAACTTTATCGCTGAATTTGAATCTTATAAACTTGCAAAAGCTATTTAATTCAGCTTTACTTCAACCCTTCTGTTTTTAGCTCTACCACTTGAGTTTTTGTTATTTGCTGCAGGGCTACTTTCTCCTTTTGACAATACTTGAATTCTATTTGCACTAATTCCATGGTTTAACAAATATTGCTTTGCCGATTCTGCTCTTTTCATACCAACTCGTTGATTTACTTCATTAGAGCCAGTATCGTCTGTATGACCAATCAAGACAATTTTCTTATCGTTGGATTTAAGTTGCTTCAAAAACGAATCGATTTTTTTCTTAGCAGAAGTAGATAAGGATACTACGTTATAATCGAAGTACAAGACCATATTATCTTCTTGAAAGCTCGATTTCTTTGGTTT
>CAJXFJ010000009.1 GCA_913052515.1 uncultured Flavobacteriales bacterium
TTCAAGAAGTATTGTTTTTCCCACAAATGAAACCGGAGAAGAAAGTTCCTGAAATGTCAGATGCGGAAAAAGCGATCTATACTATTTTAAAAGAAGAAAAGTCAATTGAGTTAACTGCATTAAAAGAAAAGTCGGCTTTAAGCAACAAACAATGGGATAAAGGGATGAAAGGGCTTAACAAGTTAGGCATGGCTAAGGTAAAGGTAGAAGGAGATCTAAAAACGGTAGAACTCGTTTAATCGAACCCTTTCTCATCTAAATTAGTACTTTCGTTAACCTAAGAATTGAGTTGTGGAAGACAAGCATATTTCAGTAATTGGCGGAGGAAGCTGGGCAACCGCTTTAGTTAAGATTTTGTGTAACCATGCTGAGGTGGTTCATTGGTGGATGCGCGACCCAGATAAGGCGCATTACATTAATAAGTACCTGCATAATCCACGTTATCTATCTTCGGTTCAGTTTGAACGAGATAAAATTAATGTTAGCACCAATTTAGAAGAAGTAATAGCGGCTTCTGAAACCATTGTAATTGCCACACCATCTGCTTTTTTAATGGATGTTTTTGGCGAGCGCAAAAACAAAGACTTAAAAGACAAAACTATTTTTTCGGCAGTAAAAGGAATTGTGCCTGAAGTGCATCAAATTCCTGCACGTTTTTTTCACAAGCAGTTTGGTACACCTTATGATCAAATTGGTATAATTAGTGGACCTTGTCATGCCGAAGAAGTGGCCTTAGAGCGTTTATCTTATTTAACCATTGCTTGTCAAAACCAAGAACGAGCGCAAGCACTTGCAGACCGCTTAGAGTGTCGTTATATCAAAACCTCTGTTTCAGATGATTTGTTTGGCACTGAGCTTTCAGCCATTTTGAAAAATATATATGCCGTTGCTTCAGGAATTTTTCATGGTTTAAGTTATGGTGACAACTTTCAAGCTGTTTTAATTTCAAATGCAGTGCAAGAAATTGAGCGTTTTGTAGATAAAGTAAACCCGATTCACCGAGATGTAAAATCTTCAGCCTATTTAGGAGACCTTCTAGTAACTGCTTACTCTCAATTTTCGCGAAATAGAACTTTCGGCAGCATGGTTGGTAAAGGCTATTCGGTAATGTCAGCCCAAATGGAAATGAACATGACTGCAGAAGGTTATTATGCGGCAAAGAGCATTATTAAAATCAATGAAAAATTTGAGGTTGATATTCCAATTGCCACCGCAGTTTATCGTATTTTGTATGAGAAGATTTCTCCAGCTGTTGAAATGCGAATTTTAGCGGATAAGTTAACTTAATTGGATTAAGGCGAAAGGATAAAAGATTAAAGAAACTTAACCCTTTGACCTTGTTTTTGTCATTAATCCATTATCCTTATTCTTGAATACACACTATGCTAGCGCGGACTTCTAGTCCGTGCTAAGTTTTTTTAGGACTTGCAGTCCAAACTAACTATTAAAATATTGGTAGACTGATTTTGCTCGGTTCAGTGGCAAAACCTCTTCCAGTTCTTTTATGGAGGCTTCTTTTATTCGTTTTACCGACTTAAATTTTCTTAGCAGTTCTTCTGTACTTTTTTCGCCAATTCCTTCAATATTTGAAAGCTCTGTTTGTATGCTGTTTTTCGAACGTCTGTTTCTGTGGTGGGTAATTCCAAAACGGTGTGCTTCATTTCTAAGATGCTGAATTACTTTTAAGCTTTCTGATTTTTTATCCAAAAACAAAGGATACTTATCGCCTGGGTAAAAAATTTCTTCCAATCGTTTCGCAATGCCAACAATGGCAATTTTTCCTCTCAAACCTAGTCTTTCTAGACTCTTCAAAGCAGAGCCTAACTGACCTTTTCCACCATCTATCACAATTAATTGAGGCAAGGACTCTCCTTCTTCTAAAAGCCTTTTATAACGTCGGTGAACAACCTCTTCCATAGATGCAAAGTCATCAGGGCCAACAACCGTTTTTATATTAAAATGACGATAATCCTTCTTGGAAGGCTTACCATCTTTAAATACCACACAAGCTGCAACCGGATTGCTCCCCTGAATGTTTGAATTATCAAAACATTCAATATGTCTAGGCAATTCACTTAAACGTAAGTCTTTTTTTATGCCTTCCAAAATTCGGTTGGTATGTCGTTCAGGGTCAGTTTTCGATTGTTGTTTCCTACGTTCAAGCATAAAGTATTTCGCATTACGCTGCGACAAGTCAAGAAGCTTTTTCTTATCGCCTCGTTGAGGTTGGTGAAATTGAACACCTTCTAATTCAAATTGAGGTAAAAAAGGCACAAAAACTTCTTTAGAAACACTGCTAAAGCGCTCTCTTAATTCAATAATCGCAAGTTCAAGCAGTTCTTCTTTGCTTTCTTCAAGCTTTCGCTTTAACTCTAATGTATGACTTTGAATAATGGCACCATTGTTTACTTTCATGTAGTTTACATAAGCCAAATCATGGTCTTCAATCAAAGAGAAAACGTCTACATTGTGAATGCTTGGATTAACTACTGTAGACTTGGCTTGGTACTTATCAAAAGCATCTAATTTGCTTTTTAATTCGGCAGCTCTTTCAAACTCCAGTTCTTCTGCTGCTTTTTGAATACTCAATTTTAACTGCTTTTTAACTTCACTAACATTTCCTTTTATTATGTTTCGAATTTCTTCAATGTTATTCTCATACTCTTCCAATGTCTGTAAACCTTCACAAGGCGCTTTGCAATTGCCAATATGAAACTCTAAGCACTTCTTAAATTTGTCGTTTTCTATATTTTCAATGCTGAGCTGGTAGGCACAAGTTCTCAGTTTGTAATTTTTTCTGACCAAGTCTAAAATGGTATCCATCATTTTAACCGAGGCATAAGGACCGTAATATTCAGAGCCGTCTTTTATTACCGTTCGCGTTTTAAAAACCCGAGGGAAGGGTTCTTTTTTAATGCATATCCAAGGGTAAGTTTTGTCATCTTTCAACATGACATTATACCTCGGTTGATGCTTTTTAATTAAGTTGTTTTCTAAAAGTAAAGCATCTAATTCACTTTCTGTAATAATGTATTTTATGCTTGCAATTTTGCGAACCAACAAACGTGTTTTGCCACTCTTTTGCTTGTCGTTTGTGAAGTAAGAAGAAACACGATTCTTTAAGTTTTTGGCTTTTCCAACATATAAAATCTTTCCATTTTCATCAAAGTATTGATAAACACCAGGTTTTTTTGGTGCAGATTGAACTTGTTGTTGAATGTTTTGTTTCATGAAAGTTTTACAAAGTTAAACGCTTCTATTATTTTTGGTCGCTTTCAAAGTTTAAAAACCATTAAATGTTTGAAGTGTTGAGTACTTTCTTTTAGTGTTTTTATTAGTTATGGCACATTATTCAATTAAAGAGTTAGAAAAGTTTTCAGGTATAAAAGCCCATACATTAAGAATTTGGGAAAAGCGGTATGAACTATTAAAGCCGCAAAGAACAGATACGAATATAAGATACTACTGCGACTCTGATTTAAAGCGCTTACTAAATGTTGCACTGCTTAGTAACAGTGGTAAGAAAATTTCTCAGATTGCTAAACTTTCTGATCAAGAGTTATTTGAAGAAGTTAAAAACATAGATCAAGAAAATGTTGAAGTTGAAAAACGCATTACAACGCTTATTACAGCAATGATCGACTTCAATGAAGATGAATTTTCTGATTATTTCAATCTATGTGTTAAGGAAATTGGCTTTGAGAAAACGCTTGTAAATGTAATTCACCCTTTTTTAGAGAAGGTAGGAATTTTATGGTTAAGTGATGAAATACAGCCTGGGCAAGAACACTTTGTATCAAATTTAATTAGAAACAAAATAATTGCTGCGATAGACAATTTGGCTAAGCCAGTTGAAAATACAACAGCTATTTTGTATTTACCAGAAGGGGAATACCACGAAATAGGGTTACTGTACTTTTACTATTTATTAAAGAAGAAAGGAATAAGGGTATATTATTTAGGCCAATCGGTTCCTGCTAACCAAGTAAAGACACTTTCCGAGCATATTTCACCTGATTATATTATTACCTACAGTATAATTCTTAGAATCGAAGAGCTTAAAACACACGTAAATGAAATGTCAACTTACCTAGCTAAAGAAGTCATCTTTCTTGAAAATCCAACAATAGAATCTAATGAATTGGATTATCCTTCATCAATTATCCCTGTTAAAAATAAAGAAGAACTGTTAGCTCGATTAGCATAAACACTAGTTTGTTTAATTAATTGTTAAAATATTTAAACAAATTGATATGTGTATATACATATTGTTTAATTTAGTCATCAAATAATTAAACAAAAACTAAAGCCATGGAATTTTACAGTGAACTATTAAGTTATGAGAACCCGTTAAAATATTTTGCTTTAAAACTTACTTCAGACAATGAAGATGCAGAAGACTTACTTCAAGAAACCTTCTTAAAAGCGTTGAAGTATAAGGATAAGTTTAAGGAGAAAACAAACTTAAAAGCATGGCTTTATACCATCATGAAAAACACCTTCATTAATAATTATAGAAGAAAATCAAAAAGAAAAACCATCATGGATAACACCGAAGATGATTTTTTCTTGAACTCATCAAAGCATAGATCTCCGGTTTCTCCAGATTCAGAATATAATTACAAAGAGATAACTAAAACTGTTGAGGCTTTAAACGACGAGTGCAGAATTCCTTTCAAAATGCATAACGAAGGATATAAGTATAAAGAAATAGCAGATGAGCTAAGCATGCCGATTGGAACAGTAAAAAGTCGTATATTTTTGGCAAGAAAGAAGCTGTCTTCAGCTTTAAAAGATTACGCTTAATGGGCATAAAATGAGTCAAGATATAGTTGTAGTTGGATCAGGGTTTTCCTCCTTGGCAGCAGCTACTACACTTGCCAATAAAGGCAAATCAGTTACGGTTTTAGAAAAAAATAGTCAAGCCGGAGGAAGAGCTCGGAAGTTCTCAGACTCCGGTTTTACTTTTGACATGGGCCCAAGTTGGTATTGGATGCCCGATGTTTTTGAAAACTATTTTAGCAAATTTGGTAAGCGAGTTTCTGATTATTATCAACTAGAGCGTTTAGATCCTTCTTATGCTGTTTTCTTTGGCCAAAATGACCGTATAGATATTCCAGCGAACTATGCTGATTTACAAAATCTATTCGAGTCTATAGAAAAAGGAAGCTCCAAGCAGTTGGATTTGTTTCTCAAGGAAGCTGCTTATAAATATGAAGTGGGAATGAATGATTTGGTTCATAAGCCCAGCCTTTCATTTCTTGAGTTTGCAGATTGGAGAGTTGTTTCAGGAGTTTTTAAAATGCAGCTTTTCCAATCTTTAAGTAAGCATTTAACAAAATTCTTTAGCCATGAAAAGCTGATTAAGTTAATGGAATTTCCAGTGCTGTTTTTGGGTGCAAAACCCCAAGAAACGCCGGCACTTTATAGCTTAATGAATTATGCAGATATTCAATTGGGAACATGGTACCCGCAAGGAGGAATGCATAAAATTGTTGAAGCCATGGTTTCTTTAGCAGAAGAAATGGGTGTAAAGTTTGTTTTCGATTGTGAAGTGAAGGGTTTTGAGGTTTCCGGAAATAAAGTGGTTGCAGCAGAAACAAACCAAGGAAAGTTTGAGGCAGATTCATTTATTAGTGGCGCAGATTATCATCATACAGACAAACAAATTCTTGAAGAGCCATTTCACAATTATTCCGAAGAATATTGGGATAGTCGAAAAATGGCTCCATCAAGTTTGCTGTTTTATTTAGGAATAAACAAAAAGCTAAAAAATTTGCTTCATCACAATTTGTTTTTCGATGAAGATTTTAGCCTTCATGCCGAAGAAATTTACGACAATCCAAAATGGCCGAGTAAGCCTTTATTTTATGCATGTGTACCATCTATTACCGATAAATCGGTGGCTCCTGAAGGAATGGAAAACGTATTCCTATTAATGCCAGTTGCTCCTGATTTGAAAGATGAAGAAGAAACCAGAGAAAGATACTATTCGTTAATTATGGATAGGTTAGAAAAGTTGACCCAGCAAAACATAAGAGAACATGTGGTATATAAGCGGTCTTATGCGCATAGTGATTTTATTAGCGATTATCATGCTTATAAAGGAAATGCATATGGATTGGCCAATACACTAAGACAAACAGCTATTTTAAAGCCAACGATTGTGAACAAAAAATTAAAAAACCTCTATTATACAGGTCAGCTTACAACCCCCGGTCCTGGGGTGCCGCCATCCTTAATTTCTGGACAAGTAGTTGCCAATGAAGTTTTAAAAAAGTTACCTTAGAATTATGAAAGAGCTTTTTAAAGTTTCATCTATAAGAAGTAGTAAGGTTGTTACCAATACTTACAGTACCTCATTTTCGTTGGGAATCAAAATGCTTGACACTTCAATTCATGACGCCATATATGCCATTTATGGATTTGTCAGGTTGGCTGATGAGATTGTAGACACCTTTCATGATCAAGATAAAAAACAACTTTTAAAGGAGTTTGTCCAAGAAACAGAATTGGCGATAGAGCGGAGTTTTAGTTTGAATCCAGTTTTGCACAGCTTTCAATGGGTAGTTCATAAATACAGTATTGAAAAAGAGCTAATCGATGCTTTTATTAAGAGCATGGAGTTCGACTTGCTTAAAAAAGAATACAGTCGAGAAGAGTTTGATGAGTATGTGTATGGCTCAGCCGAGGTGGTTGGACTTATGTGCTTACGCGTATTTTGCTTTAAAAATCCGAATCAATACGATGAGTTAAAAGAGCCTGCCAAAAGGCTTGGCGCTGCCTTTCAAAAAATAAACTTTCTAAGAGATTTAAAGGCAGATTATGAAGATAAGGGCCGTTCATATTTTCCAAAAGTCGAGCTAGATCATTTTTGTGACGAAAAGAAAAAGCAAATTGAAAAAGAAATAGAAGCGGATTTTAAAGCTGGTTTTGATGGAATAAAGAAATTACCGATGAATGCTCGTTTTGGTGTTTACACTGCTTACATATATTATTACGCTTTACATAAAAAAATAAAAACAGTAGAAGCGAAACGAGTATTACAGGAAAGAATTAGAATTCCGAACCGCATTAAATATTTGCTTTTGTGTAAAAGCTATCTTCGTTTTAAACTAGGCATGATTTAGTTTCTTTTCTTAAGAACATAGAAGAGGGTGGGCTGTTCTATTTCCAAAAATAAAAATGAAGAACTATTTAATTATTGGTGCAAGTAGCGGTATTGGAAAAGCAATTGCTAAAAACCTATACGCTGAAGACGTCGAGCTTTATTTGGCCTCTAGATCGAATGGAGAAATAGATACCAACCAAAATCATATTCATTTTCAAGAAATTGATGTAACCAAAGACTTCCAACTAGAATTACCAGATGTTTTGGATGGATTTGTTTATTGCCCGGGTACAATTAACTTAAAACCCTTTCATCGCTTAAATGAGGAAGATTTTATACATGATTTAAAGGTGAATCATTTAGGTGCTGTTAAAGCCCTTCAACAAGCATTAAAATCTTTGAAAAAGGCAGAGACTGCATCTGTTGTTTTATTTAGCACTGTAGCAGTTCAAACGGGTCTTAGTTTTCATGCAAGCATAGCTTCAGCAAAAGGGGCTATAGAGGGTTTAACCAAATCGCTAGCGAGTGAATTAGCACCTAAAATAAGAGTAAATGCTATTGCGCCTTCATTAACTGATACCCCTTTAGCAGAAAAGTTGTTGAGTTCTGAGGAGAAAAAAGAAGCCAATGCAAATAGACACCCTTTGAGAAAGATTGGAGCAGCAGAAGATATTGCCAATGCAGCGATTTATTTGCTTGGGCAACAATCAAGTTGGGTTACCGGGCAAATATTTAAAGTAGATGGTGGGCTTGGCTCAATCAAATAGCAGATGAAAAAGAAGGTTTCCATTTTTTGGTTTAGAAGAGACTTAAGACTGCAAGATAATTGTGGATTGTATCATGCCTTAAGCAGCAATCATGAGGTACTGCCCATTTTTATTTTCGATAAGGACATATTAGATGA
Organism: uncultured Flavobacteriales bacterium; assembly: GCA_913052515.1. The sequence goes on from CAJXFJ010000009.1 coordinate 8,016, forward strand.
CTTAAGTGACAAAGAAGATGCAAGGCTAAGCTTTATTCATCAAGAACTAAACAAATTAAATCAGGAACTAAAAGAAAAGAAAAACTCTGGTTTGGTCTGCAAGTATGGTAAAGTGGACGATGTGTGGGAAGAGCTTGTAAATCAGTTTGAAATTCAAGCGGTTTTTACAAATCATGATTATGAACCATATGCGATAAAAAGAGATGAAAGAGTTTGTCAATTTTTGAAAGAAAAAGAGATTGCGTTTCACAGTTTCAAAGATCAAGTCATTTTTGAAAAAGATGAAATTGTTAAAGACAATGGAGAGCCTTATTTAGTTTATACCCCATATAGTAAAAAGTGGCTTTCTATGCTATCAGAAAAGCATTTAGAAAGTTATACTTCAGGCTTAATGTTCGACAATTGGCATCAATATTCAGTTGAAAACATACCGACTTTAAGTAGCATGGGGTTTAAAAAATCCGATGCTAGTTTTCCTAGTCTGTCAGTTAGTAACAACACCTTACTAAGCTATGAAGATGAACGAGACTCCCCTCCTAAAGACAGTACTTCTAGAGTTGGAATACACTTGAGGTTTGGTACAATTAGTATTAGAAAACTAGCAAGCCAAGCTAAAGGTAAAAGCATGGTTTTTTTGAAAGAGCTGATTTGGAGAGAGTTCTTCATGATGATTTTATACCATTATCCCAAAGTAGTTGACCATAACTTCAATTCGAAATATGACCGTGTAGAGTGGAGAAATAATGAAGATGATTTTAAGAAGTGGTGTAATGGGGAAACAGGGTATTTACTAGTTGATGCAGGAATGAGGGAGTTGAATCAAACAGGATTTATGCATAATCGGGTAAGAATGCTAGTTGCAAGCTTTTTAACCAAGCATTTATTAATTGATTGGAAATGGGGAGAAGCCTATTTTGCTCAAAAGTTATTGGATTATGAGTTAGCCTCAAATAATGGAAATTGGCAATGGGCAGCAGGAACCGGCGTAGATGCGGCCCCCTATTTTAGAATTTTTAACCCCATAACACAAGTAGATAAGTTTGATAAGCAACACATTTACATAAAACGATGGGTAAATGACTATAAGTCAGAATCCTACCCAGAAAAAATGGTTGAGCACAAAGCAGCAAGAGAACGCGCTTTACATATTTTTAAGAAAGCCATTAACAAATCATAACATCCATTCATCAACTAAAGGTGGTTTTGTCTCGTCTTCACAAGTAAGTTTGGCCTTTAAATTATGAAGACAAAATCATTTAATTAATTTATTTTTTATGTTAAAACAACTACTAAAGATTAAGCTATCTATAATAGCTTTAGCTGCATTTGTTCAAACTACAAGTGCGCAAGTCATTTTTTCTGAAGATTTTAATGGTGGTAATGCCCTAAGCAATTGGACATTAATCGATAACGATGGAAACACTCCCCAGCCGAATTATGCATTTTTTACAGATGCTTGGATAATCATGAACGATGCTGATAGCACAGGAATTATGGATTCTGTTGCAGCAAGTACTTCTTGGTATCAGCCAGCTGGCCAAGCAGATGATTACTTGATTAGTCCGCAAATTACATTGCAAGCTAATAGCGTACTTAGGTTTGATGCGCAAGCTTCTGATGCAAATTTTCCTGATGGCTACGAAGTATTGATTTCTACAACTACGCCAACCATAGCTGCTTTACAAGCCAATCCAGTGCTTTTATCTGTACCTTCAGAAAATCCAACTTGGACGAGAAGAAATATTGATTTATCGGCTTATTCAGGTAATGTTTACTTGGCAATTCGAAATAATTCAAATGACAATAACATTTTGTTCATTGATAACTTTTTAGTTGAGGTTGCAGCAAGTAATGATGACGCAGCAATCACTGATGTAGCAAGGGTATCGCAGTATTCAAGAATACCACAAAACCAATCTGTTGACCCAGTAGTATTTGCCGCAATTGTTAATAATGCAGGTCAAGATACATTGACTAATGTTAAATTGAAGTATGAGATTGACCAATCGGGAAGTATAGTTTACACGGATAGCTCAACCGTTTCTTTTATTGCTCCTGGCGATGATTCTTTGTTTTTAGATATTTCAACTTATGTTCCTACTACAATTGGAAGATACCTAGTAAGATACTCTGTTTCACATGATAGTACTGATGCTGTTCTTGCTGACAATGTAATGATGTCAGATTCGCTTTTGGTTACAGATTCAACATTTGCTAGAGACAACAATACATTAACAGGAATAGCTAGTTTAACAGCAGGAAGTTCAGGTGAGTTTGGAAATGTTTATGAGTTAGCTGTTTCAGATACTCTAACATCTGTGTCTTTTTTAATTAACAATGGAAATGGTCAATTAGCAGGAAGACCAGTGTTTTACCTGGTAAGAAGTTTTAGTAATGGCGCTCCAGGTCCAGTTTTAGCAAGTTCTGATACTATTGCTTGGCCTGCAGCCGCTCAAAATGTTTTTGCTAGATTAAACCTTGCGAATGGTGCAATTATTTTGCCTGCAGATTCTTTTTATGTTTCTGTTGTTCAAGTAGACTCTGCCTTAACAATTGGAACTTCGACTAGTAAATTTTCTACTGGAACTGCCTTAATCGGTCTTAATGGTTCTTTTATTCCAATTGAAAACACATCATTAGGTGCTAGAACATTCTTAATCAGACCACATTTCGGAAATAATGGTGTAATAACATCCTTGGAAGAAAATACTGTATTGGCTGAAAATAGTTCAAATCTGATGGTTTACCCAAATCCATCAAACGGACAGTTTAAAGTTAGTTTGCTTAACATTACAGAAAATCAAGATTTAGATTTTCAATTGTATGATATTACAGGAAAGGTGATTTTCAACGCCAAGTATTCAAGCAATCAAATGGAAAACGAAACATTTGACTTTAAAGATTTAAAAAGCGGTTTATACTTCGTAAAAGTATCAACTGATACAGATCAAATGATCAAAAGCATAGTTATTAAATAATTAATAGCAGTTGAAAGAAAGGGCGATGCATTGCATCGCCCTTTTTTATTTCATCTCGCCAAAAAGTTCTACCATTTTTGAAGTCCTGTAATCAAATATTTGCTTCAATTTAGGCCGAACCAGAATGGGTTCAATAAGTCTGCCTAAAAAGCCCATAGGTACAACATAATTAACAATGTCTGTCATTTCAACACCTCCTTCTATAGCTTTGAAATGATGCTCATGGTGCCATACTTTATATGGACCAACCCTTTGTTCGTCAACAAAAAACGAATCTTGATTGATATGAGTTATCTCAGTCATCCAGTTTAGCTTTAATCCACCAAATGGGCTTACTTTATAAGTAATAATCATTCCCTCATACATTTCTTTTTGGAAGAAATCAGAAGTGATGTGAAAGCCCATATTTTCAGGTGTTATTTTGTTCAAGTTTCTCGGATCAGAAAAAAAATTCCAAGCATCAGAAATATCTATGGGTAGTTTTACTGTTCGCCTAAGTACATGCATAACTTTTATTTATCCCTCAAACAAGCGGGCTTGGGCTTTGTTTAAGTTGAATGAAGATATTACTTACAGGAGCAAACGGATATATTGGAAGACGATTACTTCCGGTATTGGTAAATCTTGGTCATGAGGTTTATGCTTGTGTAAGAGATAAAAACACTTTACATCTTAGTCGCGAAAACCTTAATAGCGTTAACATTTTAGAAGTTGATTTTTTAGATCAAGAATCAATTTCTCAATTGCCCCAAAATATTGACATTGCTTACTATTTAATCCATTCTTTAAATGATAAAAGTGAAAGTCTTTATTCGAAAGAATCGCGAATGGCTCAAAACTTTACTTCGTATATCAATAAATCGAAAGCCAAACAAATTATATACTTAGGAGGCATTAGTAATGATGAAAACCTATCAAAACATTTACAATCTAGAAAGGTAACAGAGACAATTCTTAAGGAATCAAAGGTTCCATTAACAAGTTTAAGAGCCGCAATTATTATTGGTTCTGGAGGCGCTTCTTTTGAGATCATTAGAGATTTGGTCGAAAAACTTCCGATAATGATAGCTCCCAAATGGTTAAATACAAAATGTCAGCCTATTAGCATCCGAAATGTGATAGAGTATTTATCCAAAGTAATCGCTGAGCCAAAAACATACCACAAAGTTTTTGATATAGGGGGGCCTGAAGTGCTCACTTATAAGCAAATGCTTTTGATTTTTGCTGAAGTCAGGAAAATGAAGAGGAGGATTTATACGATTCCCGTAATGACACCAAGACTATCATCTTATTGGTTGTATTTTGTTACAGCAACCTCTTATCGCTTGGCAGTTAACTTGGTTGATAGTATGAAGAATGAAGTAGTGGTTAAAAAGGGAAATATCCAAGACATAATTCCTATAAATCTTCTTTCTTATAAAGAGTCTGTAAGTCTTTCTTTCAAGCGAATTGAGCAGAATATGGTAGTTTCAAGTTGGACAGATACACAACTTCCTAACTTTAAATTGAAAGGATTTAGTCAGTATATACAAGTACCACAAAATGGAACTTTTAAGGATGTTCAACAAGTTTGTTTTGAAGAAGAGAATATACAAACTG
>CAJXFJ010000010.1 GCA_913052515.1 uncultured Flavobacteriales bacterium
TGCTTTAAGGTGATCGTGTTCATCATGAATCCATAATTCATTGGGAGAAACCTCATTCAATTCGACAACAGTGGGCTTAAAACCGTCTAGTTTAATCCCTTTATTATTTTCAGCTCCAAAAATCAAAGGTTCACCATGTGTTAAGAAAAGAGTTTCTTCAGCCTTCGTTCCTTTATCAGTATAAACTTCAAAAGCACCATCATTAAACACATTACAATTCTGATATATTTCAATCATGGAAGTCCCTACATGCTGACTTCCTCTTAGTAAAATCTCTCGCTGATGCTTTGGATCTCTATCCATTGTTCTTGCAATAAAAGTGGAGTCAGCACCAAGACAAAGTTTCAATGGATTAAATGGGTGATCGATAGAGCCTATAGGGGTTGATTTCGTGATTTTACCTTCAGGAGAAGTAGGAGAATACTGCCCTTTAGTTAATCCATAAATCTCATTATTGAAAAGCAAAACATTTACATCAAAATTCCTTCGAATCATATGAATCAAATGGTTTCCTCCAATAGAGAGCGAATCTCCATCACCAGTAATTACCCATACACTGAGTTCTGGTCTACTAATTTTTAATCCACTTGCTATTGCTGTAGCCCTACCATGAATACTATGCATTCCATAGGTATTCATATAATAAGGGAAACGCGATGAACAGCCTATGCCCGAAATAAAAACAATATCTTCCTTATCCTTTCCTAAATCAGGCATAATGGATTGAACTTGCTTTAAAATAGAATAATCACCACAACCAGGACACCATCTCACTTCTTGATCTGTAGCAAAATCTTTAGGTTTTAACACCACTTCTTCCATTGATATCTGACTCATTATTCCGGTAAATTTTCTTTAATAGCATTTATAATTTCTTCCGTAGTGAAAGGAACACCTTGAATTTTATTCACTCCTTTAGCATCTACTAAAAACTCATCTCTTATCAACCTCACAAGCTGACCGTTGTTCATTTCAGGTACGATTACCCGCTTAAAGTTTTTCATTAATTCTGCAAGGTTTGATGGAAACGGATTAATATTTCTCAAATGAACTTGCCCAACAGACAAGCCCTCTTCTACGCAGGCTAAAACGGCTGTTTTAATAACTCCATAAGTAGAGCCCCAACCAAGAACCAAAACATCGCCTTTTGTAGCTCCATCATCAATTTTGGCAGGCGCAATCACATTAGCAATCTTCTTTACTTTAGCTGCTCGTAGCTTTACCATTTTCTCATGATTTTCTGGATCATAAGAAACATTCCCTGTCAAGTCTTCTTTCTCTAATCCACCAATTCGGTGCTCAAATCCTTTTTGACCTGGAATAGCCCATTCTCTCACTAAATTTTCATTTCTTTTATAAGGAAGGTAATTTGATTCACCACTTGCCATTTTTGGAACTATTGGCTCTAAATCAGAAGGAATTGGAAAGTTCCAAGGTTCTGAACCATTGGCCATATAACCATCGGTTAAAAGTAAAACAGGTGTCATGTGTTCTATGGCAATTTTACAAGCCTCATAGGCTGCCATAAAGCAGTCAGATGGAGACTTTGCCGCGATAACAGGAATTGGAGCTTCACCATTTCTTCCATAAACCGCTTGTAATAAATCGGCCTGTTCGGTTTTAGTTGGCAATCCTGTAGATGGTCCTCCTCGCTGAACATTTATAACGACCATCGGAAGCTCCAAAATCATTCCTAATCCAAGGGCCTCTCCTTTCAAAGCTATACCTGGACCTGAAGAAGCGGTAACACCTAACTTCCCACCGAATGAGGCTCCAATCACAGAACAAATTGCTGCAATTTCATCTTCTGCTTGAAAAGTCTTGACCCCAAAGTTCTTATGCTTTGCCAATTCATGTAAAATATCAGAAGCAGGGGTAATTGGGTAAGTTCCGTAAAACAAATCTAAGTTCGACTTGCTAGAAGCTGCAATCAAACCAAGCGCTGTAGCCTGATTTCCGATAATATTTCGATAAACTCCTTTCGGTAAATTGGCTGCCTTTACATTATATCTTGAAGTAAACGTTTCTGAAGTATCTCCAAAATGGTAACCCGCTTTTAGTACTTTCAAATTGGCGTCAATCAATTCAGGTTTTGATGCAAACTTTTGTTTAATAAACTCTTCGGTTCCTTTCAGATTTCTATTGTACATGTAATACAAGAAACCCAACACAAACATGTTTCTAGAACGATCAATTTCTTTTTTTCCCATTCCACTCCCTTCTAAGGCAGTTCGAGTCATTTTAGTAACATCTATTTGAATGGTTCTATAGTCATCTAGCGTATGATCTTCTAATGGATTAGACTCATATTCTGCAAGCTTTAAGTTACGAGCATTAAATCCATCTGTATTAATAATAACCGTTCCATTCTTTTTTAGTGATGCAAAGTTGACTTTGAAGGCGGCAGCATTCATAGCCACTAAAACATCACAAGTATCTCCGGGTGTGGATACTTCAACACTTCCAAATTTTAATTTAAAGCCCGAGACCCCTGCTAAAGTTCCTTGTGGGGCTCTAATTTCAGCAGGAAAGTTTGGAAATGTACTAATGTCATTTCCATATAAAGCATTCGTATTGGTAAATTGGGTTCCGGTAAGCTGTATCCCATCACCTGAATCTCCTGCAAATACGATGGTTACATCTTTTTTTTCTTCTATTTTCTTCGTCATTTTTCAGTCTCGCTTATTGCTAGCAAATTTAGTTCTAATTGTATGATTGAGTCCTATATTTTCAACTTGATTCCATTATAACGCTTGTTGAGCATTTTTTTTTTACTTTTAGCGAAAATTAACGAAACAGGAACATGAAACGATTTTTTACATCGCTATTTGCTTTAATTCCACTTATTAGTTTGGCTGGGGGTTTCCAAGTCAACCTGCAAGGAAATCAACAAGCAGGAATGGGACATTTGGGAACAAGCTTTTATTTAGGTGCTTCAAGTGCTTATTTTAATCCAGCTATGCTTGGTTTATCAGATAACAAATTTGACTTAGAGGTAGGTGCTAGTGGTATTAAATCTTATGTCGTTTTTCAAAACCAAAATACAGGAGCAACCTCTGAAACAGACAATCCGTTGAGTACGCCATTTTACGTTTATGGCAGTTATAAGATTAACAAAGAATTAACTGCAGGTCTTGCTATTTACACTCCATTCGGTAGCTCTGTAGTTTGGGATGAAGATTGGGAAGGAAGATACTTGATTCAAGATATTTCATTAAGTGCAATATTTATTCAACCAACTTTTTCTATTAATGCAAATGACAAGCTTTCCTTTGGCTTAGGCTTAATTTATGCAACTGGAAACTTTGAATTAAATAGAGCTTTGTCTCTCCAAAGTAGTTCTGGAGGCATGTCCACCGCTAACCTTAGTGGTAGTGCTGATGGTTATGGATTTAATTTTGGAGCTTATTATCAAGCAACTGAAAAATTAAGTTTGGGTCTTACATATCGTTCAGGAATGAAAATGGAATTGGAAGAAGGAGAAGCAGAATTTGATGTTCCTGCTGCTGTACAAAGCACCATTCCTCCTTCAAATAAATTCTCTACAACCCTGCCGCTTCCGAGCACTTCTACTTTAGGAATTAGTTATCAGCTAAATGATAAACTCTTAATTTCTGCAGAGTATAGCTATGTAGATTGGGATACTTATCAATCTTTAGATTTTGATTTCGAAACCAACACAGATGGATTTCCTGATTCAAAAAACCCAAGAAGATATGAAGCTTCTTCAATCTTTAGATTAGGTTTCCAATACGTAGTGAATGAAAACTTAATTGCTAGGATTGGCGGTTATTACGACGAGTCACCAGTACAAGATGACTTCTTTAATCCTGAAACACCAAATACTGACAATATCGGATTAACAGCAGGTTTGTCATTTAGCTTTAGCGATAAACTTGCCGTAGACGCTTCATTTGTATACACAGATGGTCAAGAAAGAGAGTCATATTATTCTGGGGATAACCAAGGTAAGACTTATGGAGAAAATTTTGGTGGAAAGTATAAGACCAGAAGTTTTATTCCAGGTATCGGTATCCGTTATAACTTTTAGTATCCACTGATAAAAAGATAAGAAAATGAAAAACCTAAAAAACCTTATATATATCGCTCCATTGGTATTTGCCATTGGATGCGCTCCTGAATTTGAAGATGACATTCCTGCTCCTTCAGCAGGAAGTGCTGACTTTTCTACTTATGTTTCTGTAGGAAATTCACTAACTGCTGGCTTTCAAAGTAACGCATTAAGAAGAGTAAGACAAGAGAATTCATTTCCGGCAATTCTAGCTGGACAATTAAAATTAGCCGGAGGTGGAGAGTTTAAACAGCCATTACTTGACGAAGGTGTAGGTATTGGAAGTTCTTTAAATGCAGAGTTTGGATTAGATTACAGTGTTGATTGTCTTGGCGAAACAAGCTTAGGACCAGCTCCAATAGCTAGCCAAGGGCAAATTGATCAATTTAACTTTCCTGCAGCCATGATTGGTGCATCTGGACCGTTTAATAATGTTGGTGTTCCAGGAGCAAAATCCTATCATTTAGCTGCGCCAGGCTATGGAGACCCTGCAGGTGTTTTACAAGGCACTGCAAATCCGTATTATGCTCGTTTTGTAAACCCTCAGAATTTACAAGAACCCGTAATTAACCAAGCCGTTGCAGTAAACGCTTCTTTTTTCAGTTTATGGATTGGAAATAATGACATATTAGGATATGCAACAAGTGGAGGGATTGGTCAAGATCATAATAAAACCATGAATATTGACCCAACGACTTATGGAAGTGCCGATATTACGAATAACAATGTATTTGCAAATGTATATAATCAACTTATAGGTGGTTTAACTGCAAATGGGGCAACAGGAGTAATTACAAATATTCCTAATATTACATCGATTCCATACTTTACAACCATACCAACTCAAACTCCTGATTTACGACAAGGGCAAGCAGATAGTCTAAATGCTGCCTATGCAGGTTATAATGCACTTGTTGATCTAGCTTTGGCACAAAGCCGGATTGGACAAAATGAGGCTAATCTTAGAAAAGTAAACTTTTCTGCGGGTGCAAATGGTTGGATTGTTATAGATAGTGACTTAGCCTTAATCACGGACACTTCAGGAAATCCACTTCCAAAAATGAGGCAGTTAAAGCCAGGTGAGTTACTAACTTTAACAACTCCGTCAGACTCTTTAAAATGTTTTGGCATGGGAACGTCCTCTCCTATTCCAGACCAATATGTATTAACAAGAAATGAGATTAATTCTATTCAATCTGCTATTTATTCATATAATAGCACCATTGAAAAAGCAGCTAATGATTTTGGACTAGCTTTTGTTGATGCAAATGCCATCTTAAAAGAAATGGAATCAGGAATTTCCTTTAATGGAGTAACTTACTCTACGGATTTTGTAACGGGTGGAGCCTTTTCACTAGATGGTGTTCATCCAAATACTGTAGGATATGCCATTATAGCAAACGCTCATATTGACGCTATAAACGAAAAGTATGGAGCGAATATTCCTAGAGTTAGTGTTGATGCTTACGAAGGAATTGTATTTCCTTAATTAAGTAGAGATATCATATTGAAACAAAAAAACCACGCGATGCGTGGTTTTTTTGTTTCTATTATTTATTGAGCACTTTAGGAACTCGAATAAAGTCACTGTCTTTATCAGGTGCATTTTTCAGTGCATCCTGCTGAGTATAGTCACTTTCTGAAACATCCTCTCTCAATGGAGTTTCTTCTTCCAGCATATAAATCAATGGTTTAACACCTTCTGTATTTACCTCTTCTACTTTACTAACAAAAGACAACATCCGATTCATATCTTCTTGAATCTCTTGCTTCTCTTTTTCGTTGAACTCAAGTCTTGCTAATTCTGCAATTCGTTCTACTGTTTTTTGATCAACTGCCATTGATTATAATTTTGAAGCTATTAGTGATTTACATTCTTCACGCAAAGCTACTAAATCTTGTGGCTCTTCTTTATTTATATAAATCGGCTTATGAAGATAAACTGTAGACTTTCCAGGTCTACATTTTGCAAAAAAAGAAAACTTATCTTCCAAAAGATTTACATGATTCGTAAATGTGATTGGCAGAATGGGAATATTTAAATCAAGCGCTAAACGAAAAGCTCCATTTTTAAAGGCCTTCATTTCAGGAGCACTTTCCGGAATAGTGCCTTCTGGAAAAATCACAACATTATCGCCTTTTTCCATCCTTTCACATGCTTTTAAAATAGCATTATGAGCAGCTTTGGGGTTTCCACGATCTACCAAAATATTCATCCGTTTGAAAAAAATATTAAAAATGGGAATTGACCCTAATTCCTTCTTACCAAGAAAAACAAAGTAGTTTGGAATAATAGCGTACAACAGCAAAATATCTAGATAAGAACTGTGATTGGGACAAATAATATATGAAGTATTCTCATCATCAGGGATACTTCCAATAACATCTCGGCGTACACCCACTAAAAACAAGATTAATTTGGATTGAAATCGCAATAAGTGAAACCCTTTTAAAAAATGTTTTTCCTGATTAAGTAACACAAAGTATGCAGGATACAAAACCAATAAAGTGAGTAACACTACTAAAAAGAAATACAATTTATAGATGTTACTCAATATGGCTACGATTACCTTCATCGGCTCAAAAATAGGACAAATTTGTATTTTTGAACGATGGCAAGAATACTTACAGGAATTCAAAGCTCTGGCTCAAATGGCGAAGTTCATTTAGGGAATATTCTAGGAGCAATTAAACCGGGAATCGAACTATCTCAAAAAGAAGAACATGAAGCCTTCTTTTTCATTGCAGATTTACATTCGTTGACTACCGTAAAAGACGCAGAAGTTAGAAAAAACAACGTGTATGCAGTTGCTGCAGCTTGGTTGGCTTTTGGTTTTGATACTGATAAAAATGTTTTTTACAGACAATCGGATGTTGCTGAAGTATGTGAACTTACATGGTATTTAAACTGCTATACACCCTATCCAATGCTTGCAAATGCCCATTCTTTCAAAGATAAGTCCAGTAATTTATCAGATGTGAATGCAGGGCTTTTTGACTATCCTGTTTTAATGGCTTGTGATATTTTACTTTACGATGCTGCATTTGTTCCAGTTGGTAAAGACCAAAAACAACATTTGGAAATGACTCGCGATATAGCAAGCTCATTTAATCATAAGAATGGAGAAACTTTTGTTTTGCCAGAACCTTTAATTGATGAAAGAGTAATGGTGGTGCCTGGCACTGATGGAAGAAAAATGAGCAAAAGCTACAACAACTACATTAATATTTTTCTGCCGGACAAGCAGCTCAGAAAAGCCATTATGCGTATTGAAACGGATAGCACTCCTTTAGAAGAACCCAAAGACACAGAAAGTTGTAATGTTTTTGCGCTTTATAAACTCTTAGCCAATGAGCAACAGCTTTCGGAGATGAAAGCAAATTATGAAGGTGGAAACTATGGCTATGGCCATGCTAAACAAGCACTTTTCGAATTGATGGTTGCAACCTTTAAAACAGAAAGAGAAAAATATTGGGAATTAATGGAAAACAAACCCTTGATTGACCAAAAGCTAAAGGAGGGTGCTGAAAAAGCGAAGAAAATAGCTCAACCTGTACTTCAACGAGTTAGACAAAAATTGGGTTACAACTAATGCGATTTTTCATAATCCTTATTTCATTTCTATTACTTTCATGCGATAATGATAACAACTTCGGAAATACATTTGTAAGTAGTAAATTGGATGAAGTAGAACTTAGAATTCACAACGAAACCGTGTTTACCATGAACGAAGTAACCATTCGAAGTGGTGGAGAAGAGTTCAACTATGGAAAAGTCTTAGCGAAAACTAAATCATCGGTAAAGAAATTTGAAAAAGTATATCCCTTTTTCGACTTAAAATTCAATATCGGAGACAAGAATTTCGAATATATTCCACAATCTTTCGATGGTTACCACCCAGTAGAAAATGCCAGGTATGATGTAAAAATATATGATGTTGATACCGCAAAGTTGACCTTTTCTTTTAGGCTAGAAGAAGACTAATTCTCTTCATACTTCTTAGAATACTTTATATAAAGTTCCTTTTGAGGGTTGCTTAAATTTATTTTTCTTCCTTGAATAAAAGCATAAGTAACATTATTCGAATTAATATCTAAGGCATCTCCTTCTGAAATAAACAAAGTAGCCTGTTTTCCTTCCATCAAACTACCAAGCATATCATCTATTCCTAAAATTTTTGCTGTGTTTAAAGTAATTAAAGAAAGTGCTTCTGCTTTGCTCATACCATAAGTTACCGTAGTGCCTGCATAAAAAGGTAAATTTCTAGTTCCCATAGCTTCCATACTGCCAGAATTTTCTAGGCCAACTAATACTCCTTTCTGACTAAGTAGTGTAGCTAAGCGATAAGGCAAGTCAATGTCTTCATCTTCATATTTGGGTAAAGAATGAACCTTTCTTAAAAGTACAGGAATTTCTCTATCCTTAAGCAAATCAGCTACTAGCCAAGCATCATGACCACCAACCAAAACCATTTTTATATTAAATTGATCGGAGAAATAGATTGCGTCGGTAATCGATTTTACATCATTGGCATGAACAAACAAATTTGCATTTCCATCAAACAATTTTTTCATGGCTTCAAAGCGCAGGTTTTTTTCTAATATAAAGTCAGTTTTATAGTAAGCTCTTGCTTCTTCAAAAAAACGACTTAACTCCTCTAACTCTTTTAAATAATTATTATCCGCTTCCTTCTTCTTCGTTGATTTCGAATAGGGATTCGGCCAGTTCAAATGAATTCCGTCATCGGCCTTTATTAGAGCGTCTTCCCAATTCCAAGCATCAAGTGAAACTATAGAAGAACTACCAGACAAGACCCCACCTTTTGGAGCAATTTGAGCAATTAAAACACCATTTGAACGTACCGTTGGTGTAATTCTAGATTCTGTATTGTATGCTGTAATGCTTCTAACATGTGGATTGAATTGGCCTACATCTGCGAAATCTCGGCTAGCCCTAACCGCATCAATTTCTACCAGGCCTAATCTAGAATTTGGAGCAATAAATCCGGGATAAATGTGCTTACCATCTAAATGATAAATGGTGTCATATTTTGTGGTATCCAATTGTATATCTATAGCTGCCTTCACTTCGATAATCTTTCCATCTTGAACCCCAATTGCAGATCTTTTAATGACTTCTCCATTTCCAATATGAGCGGTTGCCCCTAAAAAAAGAATGCTCTTTGTCTGCTTTTCAGCAGGCGTTGGAATCTGGCTGAAAGCCATTTGACTTCCACAAAGGACAGCTATTAATAAGCTTAAAAACTTACTGCTCCAATGTCTCACACTCATACAATAACTTTTTCTCTTCATTCACTTTTTGTGCTTTTTTCTCTTTCTCCTTCGCTTTAATCATCAAAGAAATCAATCGCTCCCTTTCTTCCCTTAAGACTTTCCTTTGTCGTTCATCTTCTTCGCTATCATAATATAAAATACCATCTATATAGGTTTGTTTTACCTTACTGTAATTTGACAAAGGGTTGGCTGTCCAAAGTACAAGGTCTGCATCTTTTCCAACGGCAATACTTCCTAAGGCAGAATCTAGATGGAGCATCTTAGCCGGATTCAAAGTCACTAACTTCCATGCTTCTTCAGCACTTAAACCTCCATATTTCATCGCCTTGGCAGCTTCTTGATTTAGCCTTCTTCCCATCTCTGCATCATCTGAATTAAAAGCAGTTAAAACACCTTGCTTATGCAACATAGCTCCATTATAGGGTATCGCATCATTCACTTCAAATTTGTATGCCCACCAATCTGAGAAGGTAGAAGCAGCTGCCCCATGCTCTTTGAGTTGATCAGCTAACTTATAGCCTTCTAAAACATGAGTAAACGTATTGATTCTAAACTTCATCGAATCAGCAACATGCATTAACATATTTATTTCTGATTGAATGTATGAATGACAAGTAATAAATCGGTTTGTATCTAATATTTCAGCTAATGCCTCCAATTCTAAATCTCTTCTTGGAGGAAAAGCCTTTTTCTTCTCCTTTTTAGATTTTGCATGGTATAAAGTCCATTCACTTTGATACTCTTTTGCTCTTGTAAATGCATCATAAAAAACTTGCTCTACACCCATTCTACTTTGGGGAAAACGTAAGGTTTGATGATCTCCCCAATTGCTTTGTTTTACATTTTCTCCAAGCGCAAACTTGATGAATTTTGGAGCATTTTTAATTTTCATTTCTTCCGCACTTTGCCCCCAACGTAGTTTAATTAAGGCCGACTGACCACCTATGGGGTTTGCAGAGCCATGTAGCAATTGCGAAGTAGTAACTCCACCAGCTAATTGCCGGTATATGTTTATATCATCCGAATTAATTACATCTCCTATTCGCACTTCAGCCGTTACGGCTTGTCCTGATTCATTGACTCCTCGGCTAATGGCAATGTGAGAGTGTTCATCAATTATTCCTGAAGTCAAGTGTAAATCAGTGGCATCAATTTCTTTCACTTGGTTTATCAATTCAGGGAACATCACTGCTAAATTGATTTTATAGCCTAGCATTTTTATCTTGCCTTCGTGAATCAGTACATCGTATTTCGTTTGAATACCCTCTACTTCATTGGTCCATACGGTAGCATTTCTAAAAATAATGGTCTCTCCAACTTTAGGTAAACTATCTTTTCCAAAAGCCATTAACGGATATTGAATTTTTGAGAGCTCAAACTGATTAGATTCTGTTGAATCTCCTTTTTCTTCGAAGTTTCCTTTCTTAATTGTTGCCCAATCTACCCAGTCACCTTCCAAAATTGTTTTACCTGTCCAAATCCGGCTTAAACTATCACTTATAATTCCACTCAATCGGTAAGATTCATCATCAAGCTCAAACCATAAGTTAATTCGATTTCGTTCTATTTTAACAGCTGCTTTCTCAAATTCATCTTTGCCTTTTTCACTAACAAATGCCTTTAAATCTTCTAGCTTACCTTCAATCTTTACATCAAATTGAATTTTCTTATTGATATTCAAACTATAGAGCCCTCGAATATCAATAAGTTGATCATCAAGTAAAGGGTACTCTTTACCTTGCACCCAATTGGAAATAAGTTTAGAGTGCGCTTTAAACATGGTATCAGACACAATTAAAAAATTGGCCAATTTTCCTTCTGCCAAACTTCCAATTTGTTTTTCCGCATGAATTAGCTCAGCAGGGATAATGCTTAAAGCATCAATTGCCATGTCATGACTTAAGCCTTTAGCCAAACTTCGTTTCAAGTTCTTATAAAAGTCTTTCTTTTCTTCTAAGTCAGCAACTGTAATGGCAAATGGAATTTGCATTCTTTCTAAACGAGCCAAGTTTTCATCAGCCAATTCCCATTCTTTCATTTTTCGGTAAGGCAAACGCATAGCATCGTATGGGTCGCTTACATCATAAACTTTGGGAAAATTTACAGGAATTATGAACGAAGATTCTGTCGCCTTAATTTCATTTAATCGCTTATACTCATCACCCTTTCCCTTTATGATAAATTTAAAATTGAACTCATCGCCAATTCGGTTAGCTCTTAATGCAGACAAATATCCATCTACCTCAATTACTTTGGGAAGCTCAGCATACTCATTTAATTTTTCTAAAGTGAGATTTAGTTTCGATTTATTTTCTAACTGTTGATAGGCAATTGCATCATAATGCACTTGACGAATAAGTGCGATAATTCCCATCAGTGAGCTTGGATATGTTTGCTTAGACATTCCCTTGTAGAAAGAGTATTGCATGGCTGCATTGGAAAGCAAAAGCTGTCTCTCTTCTTCCTCAATTAAACTGATTAATGCAGAGGTCCCTCTTATAACTCCATCCTCTTGATGACTGAGTACGGCGCCAAAGCCAAGTTCTCGGTATTCTTTTGCCTGTTTTTCATTGTAAGAATAGAATTGAAGTGCATTTTGCTCTGCTTTTATGCTTTCGTTCCAAAAATATGGTCCATCATTTAATCCCTCCAATTGTGGCTTCTTGCTCTCGTTTTTAGACTCAAACTTTTCCATCCCAAAATCGGAGTATAAATCAATAAATGAAGGGTAAATAAATTGCCCTTGCAAATCCTTGATAATTGCTTGCTTGGGAATTTGAACCTCTTTACCTAGCGCTTCTATTCTTTGACTTTTAATAAGCAAAGTCCCTCGAGTCAACCAATTACCATGACCTAGATAAATTGTTGCATTTGTAAATGCCGTGTAATGGTTTCTCGGATTATTGGCTCCATTTTGAGGCTCCCAATTTTGTGAAGTCATTTCTTGAGTAAGAAATATACTTGCACATAGATGAAAAAGAAATCGAAAATTCATGGAGTTCAAAAATAGCAAAACATAAAGCGCTTTAGTAGGTTCGCTTTTTAGTTACTTTTACAAAAATTTTAATCATGTATACTGGTCTTTTGCATCTTCATAACCTACTTCGATACGCAGTAGTTATTTTTCTAATTCTAGCAGTTGTTAAATCTTTTATCGGCTGGTTTGGAAAAAAAGAATACACCGCTTCAGAC